>MDJM01000048.1 GCA_001994995.1 Candidatus Parepulonipiscium sp. PG-Nuni2H_MBin01
ACCTAATGATTGGTAGTTTAAGTACGCAGGAATCATACCAGCGTCAAACCACATTGTAAATACTAAAAGGAAGTTGAAGAAACGTCTTCCCCAAAGTCTTTTTCTTGATAAAACATAAGCTCCAGGAGCTGAAAGGAACATACTCCAAACTACCCCGAAGAAAGTGTAAAATAATGTGTTGGCATATGACGTCCAGAAAATTGTATCTTGTAAAACAAACTCGTATGCATCTACTGTAAATTCTTTTGGAAATAATAAAACTTGCCCCATATCTACCATTCTACCAGAACTTAGTGAGCTTGATAAAACATAGATAAATGGATAGACAGCTACTAAACCTAGTATTCCCAGTAGGACATAGATAAAGTTTGTTAATATAACGTCGCCTGATGTTTTCTTATTCATATCTCTACCCTCCTACCACAATACTGTATCTGACATTTTTTTACTTACTCTATTTGCTCCAATAACTAGTGCGAAACCGATTACAGAGTTAAATAGACCTGCTGCCGCTGCTAATGAGAAGTCACTACTTCCTGTTAGTCCCAAACGGTAGATATAAGTACTTAAAACGTCTGCTGTTTCATACGTAACTGGTTGATAAAGTAAGATAACACGCTCGTAACCAACTGATAACAAGTTACCAATTTTGATGATTAACATTGTGATAATTGTCGGTGCAATACCTGGAATACTTACATATAACATTTGTTGTAACTTAGTTGCACCATCTACTTTTGCTGCTTCATATTGCTCTGGTGAAATCGCACTTAATGCTGCAAAGTATACGATTGAGCCAAAACCAACTTCTTTCCATACACCTGCAATAATGTAAACAGGTCTAAACCATTCCGGCTTCGTCAGGAAATAAATTCCTTCGTTTAATATGCCCATTTTCATTAAAAGGATGTTGATAATCCCTGTATCTGGTTGTAAGAAAGAAACAACGATACCTGCTAAAATAACTTCTGAAAGGAAGTGAGGTAGGAACATAGCTGTTTGAACCCCTCTTCTAAATAAACCGTCTTTTACTTCATTGAAGAATAAAGCTAAGATAATTGGTAATGGGAAAGTGAATATTAATGAGTACACACTGATGATAATCGTGTTTTTAAACGCTCTCCAGAAATACATAGAGCCACTACCAACAAACAATTCTCTAAAATTATCAAACATTACCCATTCGCTACCAGACATACCTCTAAATAAGTTGTAGTCTTGGAAAGCGATAATCAAACCATACATAGGTTTGTATGCAAATAACAATAACCACGCCATCAATGGAAACATTAATACCCACAATCTCCAGTTATGTTGTATAATCTCAACCGCTCTTGATTTTTTTTTCATCGCTGTTTCACCTCTCTTTTATTTTACAAAAACTGCCCCCTAATTTAGCTTATAGTAAATAAAGCCTAATTAACTAAAAAGACTAACTAGACTTTACTCACTGATTAATTCTTATTATCTGAAGTCTTGGCCACCATTGATTTGGATTACTTCCCCAGTAAGGAAAGAAGCCTTATCAGATACTAAGAATTCAATTACTGTTGCAACCTCTTGAGGCTCTCCTAATCTCTTCATAAGGATTTGGTTTTTCCATCCTTCAACAATGCTTCTATCTGTAGCAGCGTGGAAAGGAGTATCGATTGTTCCTGGAGATACTGCATTAACTCTGATTCCGTATTCAGCTAAGTCTTTAGCTAAACTGATAGTCATGTTTAATACTGCAGCTTTAGATGCTCCGTAAATACCAGCTCCTGGGCCACCGCCGTTATAAGAAGCGATTGACGCATAGTTAATGATTGATGGATTTTCACCTTTTTTAAGGAATGGAATAGCTGCTCTTGTAGCATAAAATACGCTGTCCATGTTTAAGGCCATAACTTTGCGGTAGAAATCAGTAGTCATTACTTCGTATCTCATTCTTCCACCAAGACCGCCTACATTGTTAACTAGAACGTCGATTTTGCCATATTTTTCGCCAACTTGTTTAACAGTTTTGTCAGTGTCTTCTTCGTTAGTAGCATCAGTTTTGATGTACTCCGCCTCGATACCGTTGTCACTTAATTGCTTAACTGCCTCTGCACCTTGGTCATCGAAAAGACCTGTTACTACTACTGTGTAGCCAGCTTTGCCAAGCTCTTGTGCTACTGTTAAACCTATTCCTGATGTTGCTCCTGTAATTAATGCGATTTTTTTCATGTTTTTACTTCCTCTTTCTTAATATAAATTTATAAATAGTATGGTGATAACTCGGTCCATTAGGGAGGAGAGAGTCAGCACCATATTATTATCAAATTAATTACTTAGAATATCTTATTGCTCCGCAATTTCTAAGTAAGTAGTGTAAGCTTCTTGATAAGCGTTAACTAATTGGCTTATGCCTAATTTTTCACACTCAGCTAAATAAGTATCCCACTCAGCGTATACTAAGTCTGGGTCACCCATTATCCATCTCATAGTCATTTCATCTTGGTAAGCAACTAAGTTTGCTCTTGTGTTATCAATTACATTTTTTTGATCTTCAGTCATTGATAATGGTGGCATTTGAAGTACGCCATAGTCGCCTTCGTTGTATAAATCCACCCCTGCACGGCCTACTTCATGAGTCCATTGATACTCATAGTCATAGTCCATCCAGTAACCATGTTTAAGTTGTGCACCTATTTCTGATTCTAGGTAAGTGTTAACAGCAACATCACCATTTAATACTTCTTCAGTGAATGTTGGATGGCCATCTACTAATTCATAGCTTATGCCTTCGATACCGTAGTTACTGATAATACGTCCGTAATCAGAGAAGAAGTAATCCATATAAGCGAATAATTCTTCTGGATTTTTACAGTTATGAGATACTGCCCAACCGTCTGGTCTAACTTTTAGTCTTGAATGTTCTTCCCATTGGTTGCCATTTTCTGTGATTGGTGGTGCAAATACTCCAAAATGGAAGCCATCTATACCAGCAGTATCGTTATATGCTGAAGTTGATGCAACCCACTCATGTGTTACCCCACCAATATCACCTGGTAAGTATTCACGACGAGCTGCATTACCTTTTGTGAATATCTCTTTATCTATAAGACCCATATCATACCATCTTGAGATGTTATAAATACCTGTTTTAAATTCATCTGCTGTCCAAGCATGGTATACTGTTCCGTCTTCTCTTGGGATAACCCTTTCAGTAGAAGCATCTTGGCCATAACATCTTGCATCCCATAAGTTAACAAGACGCATCATTTCTGTATACTTATCATTGAAGTATGGAATTTCATCTTTTAACCCATTTCCGTTAGGGTCATCATCTCTAAATGCAATTAGTACATCTTCTAGTTCTTGTACCGTAGTAGGAACTTCTAAACCTAAGTTGTCTAACCAGTCCATACGGATAAACCATGTACGTGCAGTGTCGCCATCTTGAATATATGGAATATGATAGATATTTCCATCGTAAGCAGTGATTACCGCTTCTACGTCTGGATTATCATCTAAGTACGCTCTAAAGTTTGGAAGATAGTCCCAGTAGTCGTTTAGCGCATAGAACGCTCCGTCTGGTCCGTATTCCATAAAATAAGTAGTAATGTTATTTCCACCATATAAGTCATCTGGGAAACCATCTACAGCTTGTAGCTGGAATTGCTCAACTGAGTTAGTACCAACGATGTTACCTGTGTTTACTAAAGAGATGTTTGTAATTTCAGCCATTTCTTGGAATACTGGCCAAGATGGATCAAATACGTACATATCTCTTGCATGGTAGTGAAATCTATAAGTCATAGCGTTGTCCAATGGGAATACTACCCCTGTTGGCGAACCATATTCATCTACGAATGAGCCACCACTGCCATCTGAAGATGCGCTAGATGCACTTGGAGCTGGAGTTGAAGAGCTTGATGAACTGCTATCACTGCTAGAACACCCTGCTAATGTACCCATACTTAAAGTTGCAATGAGTAGTAATACAAAACTTTTTCTCATAATTTTTCCTCCTTAAAATTTGCCTAATTTTCTTGAAAAATTGTCACAATTTTTGATAATTATGTAACAATGTCGTATTACTATGAGTGGCGTTCACTTCATAAATACGAATTAACTACATTATAAACTAATAATATTAGGATGTCAATAGATTTTTAATAATTTTTCATAAATTCTTCATTTTTTTATTTATAAAACCTACATACCATTAGCTATACTTCTTAAATTTTTTCATCAACTTTACGAGTTTTGAGTAATTTTATCTACTTTAAATATACGTGCTCTGCGCACAAATATTATTATCATAGATAATGTTGCACTAAAAATGTTGCTAATTAACATCGCATACCATATACCATATTCAGCTAACCCCCATATAGGCATAGTTAGAAACATTACTATAGGTACTCTAAATAAGTATATTCTTAGTACACTCACTGTTAAGTTGTAAGTAGTTAAAGTCGTCCCTTGGAATAATCCCATTGCGACTTCCATTACCGCCCACGGTATTACTGAAGCGGTATATACGCTCATTGCGTTAATCATATGTTGATAAGTTGGGTCAGCTGGGTCTACGAATAGAGCAGCTATTGGTTCTTTAAATGGTAGCAGAACTGCGCATGAAAATAGAGCAAATCCAACTGCTAGTATTAATGATTTTTTGATTGCTTCTTTAACTCTATCTACGTTTCCGGCCCCCATATTTTGGGCTACTATTACTGCTAGTGCTGTACCAAAGCCTGCTGTTGCCTTAAAGAATATTGTGTTAACTTTATTTGTAAGTCCATATGCAGCTAATACAGCTTCGCCATAATCTAGTACATATTTGTTAACAATTACAAACCCAAATGATACCATGGATTTTTCTATTATTAGTGGAAATGATACAAAGGCTATTCTTTTAATTAAGTCAAGTCTAGCTCTAACTTTTTTTAGGTTTACTAAAGCATCTTTTGCAAAGAATAGACCGTAAAACGCTCTCATGGAACAGCATACTTTTGCTAGCAAACTGGAAAGTCCTAATCCTAATAAGCCCATTTTAAACACTAGGATAAAGATTACCGAAAAGACTACTTTTAGTATAAGCGATAACATGTTTATTTTCATGGTTTCTTGTGTGTCGCCATGTGCACGTCTAATTGCTAAGAATACTAATGTTACATACCAAAATGGTACACTTAGCGCTAACATTCTATAATAAGTTTCGCTAACTTCTAAAAGGCTTGGTGTAATTGAGGCTCTAATTAAAATGGTTTGAGAGAAGACGGTGCTACCTATACCAATTATAAGTCCTAGTATTAGCCCTATCATGGAAAGTTGTTCGATTGAGTGTTTTACTTTTTCTTCATCTCTTTCTCCTAAATACCGTCCGACTATACTACCCCCAGCTATTGCTAAGCCTACTCCAATTGCGTTTAAAGTTTCATATATAGGAGCTACAAATGTAACAGCTGCTATTTCTAAACTACCTATATAAGCTACAAATAGACTATCAATTATTCCATAAAAACCATCTATTAAGTTGGTGATTATAATAGGAATACTTATAGCTATCATGACTTTCATTAGGTCTCCACCTAATATGTCCTCCGATGATACTTTTTTCATTGCTTTCACTCTATCACCCCTTCTATTTGTGGACCAAAGCATTGCATCATCCTTAGAGGGGCATTTGTTGTATTTGTTATATGAAGTTCATTGATTGTAGCAGGTATAAAAAATTGGTCACCTGCATTTAGTAATTCTTTTTTAGACCCCACTTTAAGTTGGCCGTGGCCTTCTAGTATATACAATACTGAAAATTGGTCTGATAAATCTAAAGTTAATTCAGTTTTTACATCTATTGCATTTGCACTAAAAAATGGCGTATCTTTATATTTTATGACTTGCCTTATTTTATTTTGTGCTTTATCTGTAGTTTCAACGGGCTTTATAAACCACGTTTCATAAGTTTCTTCTCTAGTTTTTCCTTCGTAGTTAAAACAATCAAACATCTTATCAAAGCCTAGCCCCTGATGACAAAGAAAGTCATTTACTTCTAGACCACTTGGAGTTGTTCTTTCCACACGAATAGTGTAGTCGGTTGGTTCTTGTGTTTCTAGTAAAAAACAACCTTTCCCTATTGCATGCGGTACTCCCCCACAAATAAGAACTGCGTCTTGTTGCTTTACCTCAAACTTATGTAAACAATTTAACATTTGTTTTATGTCTTGCTTTTCAAATAGCTCTTTCCAATACTCACGAGTTATTCCTTCTTTAAAGCCTAAGTAAATATAAGGTTTTTCCACTTCGTTATCGTTGTTTAAGATGTACCAAGATTCAGTTTTACCATAGTGTGAACCAAATAGTTCCATAGCTTTTTGTCTATCCGGATGAACTTGTATTGTTAGCCGTTCATTAGAATCTATTAGTTTAACTAGTACCCCTGTATTAATTCCACATTGATTAATGTGGTTTTCTCCCAGACATTCAATTGGATTTTGCTCTATAAATTGTTTTAACGTTTGTTTGGGGTTTTGTGATAATACGCTCGCTCCCTCATTTGGTATATGTTCTCTGCCAATGTTTCTAGCCACCACCATAGATGCAATCCATTCTTCAGGCTCGTTTATTTTGTTTTGGCCCTGGAGTTCATTTAGAATGTCGCCGCCTTGATAAGTTCGCCAAACCCTATTGTAATTTAACTTTATAGGGAAATTTACCATTTTCGCTTTTCTCCTCTCCTAATAAGGTAAAATGTGCCTAATTTAAATCTACTCTCTAGTCTTAGGCTGTCATTTTAGTCTAACATTATTATACGTGGTTTATACACAAATTTCAATATATATTTTAAACTTAATGCTTATTTTTTGTTACACACTGAATAATAAGGTGAATTAAGCGGTGGTAGTTTTTACCAAATAGCTTGTACTATTGAGCTTCTTTAACAAGATTGCTACTAAAATGGTAATATTGATTGAGGATATTTTGTAAAAATTTTTATATTTTAAATTTACTCAACTTTACTAAATACAATGCGTTCTAGCCATTTGCATTAGTTAAAATGCTTTACCCCTATGTCCAGGCTGCATTTGTGTATTTAGTATAATTAGGCATAAAAAAAAACTACCACAAAATATGTGGTAGTTGATATTTATAACCTTACAAGTGTTGCTGGGTCAGAAATAATTTCTTCAACGTCAAGAGCATTTGCAATTCCCCAATACTCATCTCTTTGATAAGTCATGTAAAGCGCTTTAAGTACGATTAATACTTTTCTTTCTGTATGTAATTGATATACAGGTACTTTATCAGCTTTAATTTGAATTACATTTCCTCTAAGTTCTTTAGTAAATGTTTCGCCTTGATAAACTACTTGGTCGTTTGAGTTGTCGGTAAAAAATTCTATAAATCCTGCTTTATCTACTTCTGCTATTACCATCTGTTAATTTCCCCTTTGCTTACTAAATTATTTTTGTATAGTTTATATATTATATTGTACCAGTATATTACAATCAAATCAAGTTCATTTAACATGTTTTCACTTTTTTGTAACTTTTGTTTATTATCATTATTTATTTTTGTGCAAAAAAAATAGGACAATTTTCCATTTATCCTATTTTATATAGTTATTTTTACTCTATATATACTTTGTTTTTAGGCCATTAATACAGAAAAAATATTGTAAACATTAATTAGTATAACTATAATCATTATAGCATTAAATAGTTTAGATACTTGTTCTGTATTCATTTTCTTACTAAATATATCCCCAAGGAATCCCCCTACTATACCTCCAAATATCATATATCCCACTAGGCTTAGGTCGTATACGCCAAAACCTTCTGTTAATAACGTTGTTCCTAGTGTCGACATTTGTGAGAAAAATATTGTAAAGACTGAATATGTAGCTGCATCCTTTGAGTTACAGGAGAACAACAGAATTAATACCATTACATTTACAGGGCCTCCGCCAATTCCTAGAAAGGCTGATATTGTGCCCATGATTAAACCGGCTATAAAGCAAATTAATATATTGTGTGTATCAAATGTTTTTACTTTATCTTTATTTAAGCAAAATATAAAAACTACTATCATAAGTGTGGCTAAACATATTGATTGAATCATTTTTGCTGTATCTGGATTGCCTACTGCATTCATAAATAATTGAAATACTTTATTACCTGCTATACCTCCTATTACTGCGCCAAATGATAGTGGTAGCAATCTATCAAGTTCAAAGGTTGCTTTGTCTATAAATTTTTTTGTTAATGTAGCAATGGACATTGCAAATACTGTACTTGCGGATAATATTCCTATGGTTGCTATATCGTAGTGGCCAAACATATCTAATATGGGTTTGATTATCACTCCCCCACCAAGCCCTGAAATTGCACCTACTGTAGATGCTAGAAGTCCTATTGCTAAATATAATAATACCATGCTAAATCCCCCTTCATATCTAATGGTTATTTTCTATATAAATCTATAATACCTTGTGCTGTTAGGTTAAAGTGTTGCTGAAGTTGTGCACGTGTACCTGACCTGCCATACTGGTCATTTACTCCTAGGCGTTTTAATTTTGCATCGTTTGTTTCTGCTAGTATTTCGGCTACAGCGGAACCTAATCCCCCGATTATGTTATGGTCTTCCGCCGTAATTATATTTTTAGTTTTCTTTGCATACTGTGTTACTAGTTCCCTATCAATAGGTTTTACAGTGTGCATGTCAATGACTGCTGCTGATATACCTTGTGCTTCTAGTTGCTCACTTGCCTTAAGCGCCTCTGTAACTAACTCGCCTACAGCAATTATAGTTAAGTCTTTGCCATCTTTTAAGACGTTACCTTTACCAATAGTTATTTCTTCATTATTGTTGTATACATCTGCTGTTGCGCCTCTACCCATTCTTAAATATAATGGTTTATCAAAGTTTATTGCTTGTTTTACTAGCTGTGTAGTACTATACCCATCACTTGGCACAACTACTGTCATGTTTGGCATTGACCTCATAAGAGAAATGTCTTCTACAGTTTGGTGAGAAGCTCCATCTTCTCCTATCATAACACCGCCATGTGTAGCGGCTACTACTACCGGTAAGTTTGGATATGCGATTGAGTTTCTTATTTGCTCATATGCTCTACCAGCTGCAAACATGGCAAATGTGCTTGCGAATACTTTTTTTCCGCATGTAGCCATTCCTGCTGCGGTGCTCATCATATCTGCTTCAGATATTCCCATGTCAAAGAACCTTTGTGGATATTCTTTTTTAAAGTAACGTGTTTGGGTAGCTTCAGCCAAATCGGCATCTAACACTAAAAATTCATTATCCGGGGCTAGCGTTACTAGCGCCCTGCCGTATGCTTCTCTTGTTGATACGCTCATATTAATTACTCCATTCTTCTAGTGCTAAATTTTCTATACACATTTCTAGTTCTTCTAATGCTAAGTTTTCTAGACATCTATCGATTTCTTCAATTGAAGAGTCATCCATATCGTCTAATTTAATATCTAATTGTTCCATTGCTATGCTTTCCATATATTGTTCTAAGTCTTCCATATCTATCATGGTCTGCCCTCCAGCTCTTGTACAGGGATACTAGTTAATATTTGTGTTCCCGTAAAGTTTGTTACTCCTAGTGTATTTGTTACCCCTAACATATTAGCTACATCTATTATTTCTCTTTTAGTTGTTAAGCTTGGTAATTCAGGTGAATTTGTTAGTTCTTGGGTGTTGTTTGTTAAGTTTTCTAAATCTAGAGGTGAGACTATATTGTCTAACTCTTCTAAAATTTCATGCCACATTGTCATTGTTCCAACTCTTTCATTGCTAATTTATACTGCTCTTCATTTGGTGCACTGCCATGGAATCCAACTTCATCTTCCATAAATGATACGCCTTTACCTTTTACAGTTTTACAAATAACCGCTGTTGGCTTCCCTTTACATTTTTTAGCGGATGCAATAGCTGATTTGATTTCGTGTTCGTTGTGACCATCTATTGATAGTACATTAAACCCAAAAGCTTCAAATTTTTTATCAATTGGCCCTATACTCATAACTTCGTTAGTAGTTCCATCAATTTGTAGGCCATTTAAGTCTATAAATAAAGTTAGATTATCTAGTTTGTAATGTGCACAGCTCATTGCTGCTTCCCAAATTTGCCCTTCTTGGATTTCGCCGTCGCCGCAAATTACATATACTCTATAATCTTTTTTGTCATATTTAGCTGCTAGAGCCATTCCGTTAGCTATAGATAATCCTTGGCCTAGTGAACCAGTTGACATATCTACGCCAGCAATTTTGTTCATACATGGGTGCCCTTGCATGTCGCTATCTACTTTTCTTAAAGTGTTAAGGTTTTCGATTGGGAAGAACCCTTTTAGTGCTAGAGCGGCATATAGCGCTGGAGCTGCGTGGCCTTTAGATAACACAAGTCTATCGCGGTCAGGGTCATGTGGATTGGTTGGGTCTATGTTCATTTCATCAAAGTATAATACTGCTAATATATCACAGATTGATAGTGACCCACCCGGATGACCACTTTTTGCATGGTATATACTTTCTATAACTCGCCTTCTTAGTTCAATTGCAGTCATGTCTTTTGTCCTCTTACTTTCTGTAATACGCATATTTTGTGGCCCCACTAGCTTTTTTGCTGTGTTTTCAGTCATTGCTGTTATTCCTCTTACTTTCTAGTGATTTTAGTTTACTGTAGACTTCATTAAAAGATAGATCATGGTCTAATGCAATCCTTTTTACATCTTCATATTCAGGATATGCGTATGTCATATCACGATGAGTTACAATTTTAAATCTGCAATCTCCAAAACTTGTTGTGACTGTTTCTATACGTCTATCTAAAACTGTTCTTTCACATACGTATTTTCTAATCCCTATGGTGGATAAGTGTTTAAATAATATATCCTCAACTTCTTTTACTTTTTGCTTAGTACATAGTACGGTTATTTTTGTTGCTGCTCGGAGTTTCTTCATTATAATAGGTTGAGCAAATGCATCATTTACTCCTATATTTAATAATAATTCTAAAACAAATCCGATGTTTTCAGCTGTACTATCATCTACATTGGTTTCAATTACTTGTATGGTACTTTTTTTTTATCGCTGCTAAGTTGCATAACTCGTAAAATGTTAGCATGCTCAAAGTCTTTTTGACCTGTACCTATCCCTACTTTTTCTATGCTAAATTGCTCTGGTAGTGGCGCGGTTTTTAGAGCTGCTGCTATTGCTATTCCAGTTGGGGTTATCATTTCTGCTGTTGTATTTGTAATTTTTATAGCTAATCCGCTTTCTTTAGCAATATTAACTACTGCAGGAACTGGTACTGGCATTTTTCCATGTTGGCATTTGGCATAGCCTTGCCCTTCGTATAGTGTGGAAACTGCTATCTCGTCTATACCTAGGTTATCAATACACACTGCTACGGCCACAATATCTATAATTGAGTCAATGGCACCTACTTCATGAAAGTGCACTTGTTCTATAGGTTTAGCATGTGCTAAAGATTCTGCTCTAGCTACATAGTTAAAGATTTTTTTAGCTAGGTCTTTAGCTTTTGGGGTAATAAGTTCACCCGCGTCTATTATTTGTTCTATTTCTATTATACCTCTATGATGGTGCTCATGGTTAGTTAATAGAACATTAAAGCTAGCGCCGTCTATGCCACATTTTTGCCTACGACCAATTTCTATTTTGTATCCTTCTAATTTTAAGCTATTTAATGCATCTAATAGTATTTCTTGATTCGCACCTAAGTCTAATAGTGCGGCTACACTCATATCACCACTTATACCGCTGAAACATTCAAAGTATAACATCGCTTCACATCCTATTCTTTAGTATTATTAATTACTAGCCGGTTAATTTGCGTACTTAAATATCCTGCACCAAAACCGTTATCTATATTAACTACACTTATACCCTCAGCACATGAGTTTAACATAGTAAGCAGTGCTGCTACGCCGTTAAAGC
The DNA here is from genome assembly GCA_001994995.1 of Candidatus Parepulonipiscium sp. PG-Nuni2H_MBin01. Taxonomy (GTDB): domain Bacteria; phylum Bacillota; class Clostridia; order Lachnospirales; family Cellulosilyticaceae; genus Parepulonipiscium; species Parepulonipiscium primum. The sequence continues at coordinate 11,952 of MDJM01000048.1, forward strand.
TTGCGCCATAACCTACTGATGTAGGAACTGCAATGATAGGTTTATCAACCATACCAGCAAGTACTCCAGGTAATGCCCCTTCCATACCCGCAACGGCAATTATACAGTTAGCATTGTTAATATCGTTGATTTTAGAAAGTAACCGGTGAATACCTGCAATTCCTACATCGTATTCTCTAAGCACTTTGCTGCCAAAAAATTCAGCTACTTGCGCGGCCTCTTCGGCAACTGCAATATCTGATGTACCGCCTGTGCACACTGCTATTAAGCCTTTTTGTTCCAGTGGTTTTTGGACTAATTTTAATATGTTTGATGTTTCATCAAATTGTACTTTTGGTATTACTTTGGACACTTTTAAATATTGTTCTTTAGTTGCTCGTGTTCCTAATACGTCAATATGATGGTCAAAGAAGTGTTGGTAAATTTTAATTAGATGTGAATGACTTTTTCCCGCACAATAGATTACTTCTCCAAATCCACTGCGTAATTTCCTATGATGATCTATACGCGCACAGCCTAGGTCCGCATATGGTAGTTGTTTTAAAATAAGCATTGCTTCATCTACTTCTATTTCGCCACTCTTAACTTGGGCTAATATTTTTTCTACATCCATTTACTGTAACTCCTTAAAGACCTTTATCTTATAGTTTATAAATTTTTTAGTACTGGTATTACGATTATTATAATTATATAAAATTAACTTAATACTTACTTACTTCATCCATACTACCACTTCTAAAACCTTGCATATCCATAGTTATATATGCAAATCCTAGTTTTTTAAAGTCTATTACTATTTTTTCATGTTGGGCTAGTAAGCTTTGTAAGTCTGATTTTGGGACTTCTATACGAGCTATATTTTGGTGTAGCCTAACACGATTTGTAGCAAATCCGTAGTCTTTAAGCTTTTCTTCTGCTTTGTCAATGTTATTTAAGATTTCCATATCAAGCTTAGTATAATACGGTAGTCGCGTTGCAAGGCATGGAGCTGATGGCCTGTTGTGAACACTTAGGCCTAGAGTTTTTGCGTGACTACGAATTTGTTCTTTAGTAATTTGTAGCTTAGCTAAGGGGCTTATAATGCCTAGCTCTTCTAACGCTTTTAGACCCGGTCTATACTCACTTAAGTCATTATAATTGGTGCCGTCTATAATGTATTTTAAGTTGTTGTCGGCAGCGTATTGTATAAGATTAGCGAATAAGTGTCGCTTGCAATGATAACATCGTTCTGGAGGATTATCTATTATTTCTTCTATTTCAAGTTCGTCTATACATATAACTTTGTGCACTGCACCAACTTCATTTGCAATTTTACTAGCGACTTCTAAATCAGCTTTAGGGTGTAGCTTAGTATTAAATGTTACAGCGTGCACAGTTTCACCAGATTGACATGCTATTTTTAGTAGCAGACTACTATCTACTCCACCAGAAAAGGCTACGCATAACCCCTCTTTTGCAAGTGACTTAATATAACTTTCTAACTGTTGCATGTTATTCCTCCACTAAATAAATATGGTTGTAAACCATTTGTAATAGCTTATTTGCCTACATTTAAATTATACCCCTTTTCGCCCGTATACTTCAAGACATTTTTGAAATTTGCTGTACGCTTTAACTAAATTGTGGAAGTTTTTTCCAAGATTAATTATGCAACTTTAGTTAATTTTTGCTTTTTTTATAATTATTTAAAGCTAAGGGGTTTCCCCTATCGGCTAAGGCGAATTATTTAGTGGTTATGGCGTATATTATAATAAATTTGAGCACATAATAAATGTAACTATTTAGAAGTAGGTGAACGAGGATGCATAAGGAGAAGTTGACAAGTAGTATAGATATGAATTTGAAGATTTTTAATGATATACTACCGCTAGGGACAAGCTTTGATATAGCACAAAAGGTTATTAAAGTTTTTGATCGTACGTTTTATATTTTTTTTATAGACGGTTTTACGAAGGACACTAACCTTGAGTTTGTTAGACGTGACTTGTTTTGTTTAGGGAAGGATACAATAGATAAAATTCATGATGCTAAAGAGCTTATAGAGATAGGGATAAGTGCAATTGAGGTAGCTACTGAAACTGATATTGGAAAGATAATTACGGCACTTCTCTCAGGACAGACTATTATTATGTTTGATGGCTCTCCATCTGCTGCGCTAATTGATGTTCGTACGTATCCAACTAGAGGTGTGGAGGAGCCGGATAAGGAAAAGGTTTTGCGCGGAGCTAAAGACGGTTTTGTTGAAACGATAGTTTTTAATACTGCTCTTATTAGAAGGCGTATACGTGACCCACATTTAACTTTTGAGATGTTTAATGTAGGAACTGTTTCTCAAACTGATGTTGCAATTGGTTATATGTCTAATAAAGTTAATCCACAAACGCTAAAACTTATTAGGGATAAGATTAAAACGTTGAAAGTGGATGCGCTCACTGTTACAGCAGAGAGTTTGATTGAGGCGCTGCAAAAGAGGTCATGGATTAATCCATTGCCACGCGCAAGGTATACGGAGCGCCCTGATATAGCATCTGCACAGATTATGGAGGGTAAGATTGTAATTATTATAGATAACACTCCGTCTACACTAATTATGCCTGTTGGGATTTTTGACTTTATACAAGATGTAGACGACTTTTATTTACCTGTTTTAACAGGGAATTATTTAAGGTTAATAAGGTTGATTGTATTAATAATGAACTTAGTTTTAACGCCAGGGTATGTACTGATGGTTAATAATATACAGTGGTTGCCGGAGTGGTTGATGTTTATTTTGCCTGCTGATGCAATTAATGTGCCGTTATTTATTCAGTTTATAGGACTGGAGTTTGCGGTTGATGCACTAAAGATTGCTTCATTAAATACACCTGGTTCACTTGGAACGTCGTTATCGGTAATTGGTGGTTTGGTACTTGGCGAATATGCTGTTAAAACAGGATGGCTTATTCCCCATACAATTTTATATATGTCAATTGTGGCGTTGTCTAGTTTTACTCAGCCAAGTGTTGAGTTCAGTTATAGTATAAAATTTGGACGTATTGTGTTACTAATTTTAACTGGGTTCTTTGGCGTTTGGGGTATGGTTGTGGGCCTTGTTATTGATTTATTGGTAATTGCAACTACTAAAACTATTTCGGGTACCTCATATTTGTATCCGCTAATTCCATTTAATTGGCGAGCGTTAAAGTCGTTGTTGTTTAGACAGCCTTTATCAAGCAAGCAGACTGATGGAAAAAAATGATTAATGGGAAACAACTCATTTGTAATGGGTTGTTTTTCTGTATGAATAGGAGTAGATTATGGATTTTAGATTATATTTTATTACTGATAGTAGCTATCATGATGAGGAAAATTTTTTACGCATTATTAAGGAAGCTTGTCAGTCTGGTGTAAGTTTGGTTCAGCTTAGGGAAAAGGATAAAAGTATTAGAGAATATATTGAATTAGGTTTTAAAGTTAAAGAAATTACTGATAGTTATAGTATCCCGTTAATTATTGATGATAGGGTGGATGTAGCATTAGCTATTGATGCTGATGGGGTTCATTTAGGCGCACAAGATATGCCGATTAGTTTGGCTAGAAAGATTCTTGGGCGTAATAAAATTATTGGAGCTACTGCTAAATCTGTAGAGGTTGCTGTTTTAGCTATGAATGATGGTGCGGATTATTTAGGCGTTGGTGCAATATTCCCTACAACAACTAAAGTTGAAACTGTTATAACTAAGGTATCTACATTAGATGATATAATTGCAGCAGTAAATATTCCTGTTGTTGCAATTGGTGGCTTAAATCATACTAATCTTGATATATTGCAAGGTAGTAATATTGATGGCATTAGTGTTGTTTCGGCTATTATGAAAGCTCCTGATGTAACAGTAGCAACTAAGGAATTGCGTGAGTTAGTAGACCAACTATTAATAAATACTATTGTCAAATCTGCCCTACTAAAATGATTATTATTTATTAATTTAGGCAATAATTTTACTAATTAAATACGAAAGGAGCTTATATTTTGATTTATAATGGACAAGAAATTATGTTAAGTGAACAAATTACTTTAGAACAATTTTTGGTTACTAAAAATTATGATATTCTTAAAATTGCTATTGAATTAAATTCTCAAATTATCCCTAAAACACAATATGGACAAGTGGTGTTAAATAATACTGATAAACTAGAAGTTGTAAGCTTTGTAGGAGGTGGTTGATGTGCGAATTATTCTTAATGGGCGTATGGTTAAAACTAATCACACAACAGCATTTGGATTTTGCCAAGAAGGTGAAGTTATAATTCTTAATGGGTATCAATTGACAGCAGACTATACTTTAAATGAAGGTGACCAAGTTACGGTTATTAAAAAGGGTGAGTTTCCAAAGGCAAATGAGCTTGAGCAAATGTTGGTGGCACGCCATACTCCTGCTGTTTATGATAATTTAAAAAATGCGAGGGTTGCTATAGCAGGGGCAGGAGGGCTTGGCTCTAATATTGCTATAATGCTTGCTAGATGCGGTGTTGGTGAGTTGTTTGTTGTGGATTTTGATATTGTGGATGCTAGTAATTTAAATAGGCAAAATTATTATATTAAGCATATAGGCTTATATAAGACTGAGGCGCTTGCGGAACAGATTAAGGAGATTAATCCATTTATTAAGTTCCATTATCAAACAGTTAAAGTTACACCAAAGAATGTGGTGGATTTATTTAAAGGGTTTGATATAGTTTGTGAGGCATTTGATAATGCTTATGATAAAGCTATGTTGGTGGAAAATTTGTTAGCTTCTACTGATGTTAAAATTGTTAGCGCTTCTGGCATGGCAGGCCATACTACGGGCAATACGATAAAAACTCATAAGAGATTATCAAGGTTGTATGTGTGCGGTGATTTAGAAACTGAGTCAAGAGTAGGAACAGGGCTTATGGCTCCACGCGTGCAAATTTGTGCGGGGCACCAGGCTAATACTGTTTTACGAATATTAATAGGCGAAGAAACGCCTTAATTAGAATGGAAAAATGATATGGATGATAAATTAGTTATAGGCGGACATGCTTTTACATCGCGGTTTATTTTAGGCTCTGGAAAATTTTCTTTAGATAAAACGCCAGTTGTTATTAAAGAAGCTGGTGTGGAAATGGCTACACTTGCGCTAAGACGTGCTAATGTTGGTGGTGAAGAGAATATTTTGGATTATATTCCTAAAGGTGTTACATTGTTACCGAATACATCGGGTGCTAGAACTGCTGATGAGGCTGTAAGAATTGCTAAGTTAGCGCGCGAGATAGGATGTGGTGATTTTGTCAAGGTGGAGGTTATCAGAGATACTAAATATTTATTACCTGATAATATGGAAACGATTAAAGCTACACAGCAGTTGGCTAATGAAGGTTTTGTAGTTATGCCATATATGTACCCTGATTTAAATGTAGCACGAGATTTAGTTAATGCAGGGGCCGCAGCTATTATGCCACTTGGCGCACCTATTGGTAGTAATAAAGGGCTTAGAACGAGAGATTTTATACAAATTTTAGTGGATGAAATAGATTTGCCAATTATAGTGGATGCTGGAATTGGTAGACCATCACAAGCATTGGAGGCTATGGAGATGGGAGTGGCTGCTATTATGGCTAATACAGCTATTGCTACTGCTAATGATGTGGCAAAAATGGCGCGTGCTTTTAAACTGGCAGTTGAGGCAGGCAGATTGGCGTATTTAGCAGGGCTTGGAAGGGTTTTAGATTTTGAGGCTGAAGCATCTAGTCCTTTGACTGGATTTTTAGATAACTAAACATTAATAGGAGCATTAATGATGGAGGATTTAGTATTACAAAAGACGGATTTATATGATTATAATAAGTACACACAAGCAGATGTAAGACGAGTGCTTTCTAAGACTCAATTTAATGAGGATGATTTTGCAATTTTGCTATCACCAGCAGCGCAAGATTTTTTAGAGCCACTAGCACAGATTGGGCAGCGTTTGACTAGACAATATTTTGGTAATAATATTACTTTGTTTACGCCATTGTATTTAGCTAATTTTTGTGAGAACCATTGTACTTATTGTGGTTTTAATTGTTATAATAAGATTAAACGAGCTAAATTAAATATACAAGAGATTGAACATGAGTATAAGGCAATTGCGAAAGAGGGCCTAAAAGATATATTGTTGCTTACAGGCGAAGCTAGAGGGCAATCTGATTTAGAATATATTGCGAGTGCTGTAAGAGTTGCTACAAAGTATTTTAATACAATTGGTATAGAAATTTATTCATTAGACGAACATGAATATAAATATTTACATGAGTGTGGAGTAGATTTTGTAAGCATTTATCAAGAAACTTATAATAAGGAACGTTATCTACAAGTGCATAAGAGTGGTCCTAAACGCGACTTTAGTTATAGATTTAATTCGCAAGAAAGAGCGTTAAAAGGTGGTATGAGAGGAGTTGCATTTGGGTCATTGCTAGGGCTTAGTGATTTTCGTAAAGATATTTATGCAACAGGGCTTCATGCGTTTTACATTCAAAAAATTTATCCTTGGGCGGAGATTAGTTTTTCGGTGCCTAGAATTAGACCATTTATTAATGAGGTAAATGTTAAAACTGATGTATACGAAAAGCAGTTATTGCAGGTTATGCTAGCGCTTAAACTGTTTTTGCCATTTGCTAGCATAACAATATCAACGCGTGAAACTCAGAAGTTTAGAGATAATGTAGTAGGCTTAGTAGCAACTAGAATGTCAGCAGGGGTAAGTGTTGGTGTAGGCGGTCATGATGATGAGCAAAAAGGTGATGAACAATTTGAGATTTCGGATAAGCGTTCTATAGACGAAATTCACCAGTTGTTGTATAAAAAAGGCTTGCAACCAGTGTATAAAGATAATATTTTTCTATAAATTTAGTTATAATTATTAGTATTTATGTATAAAATATATATAACAACTGAATATAGCAAAGAACGGGAGCTTGTGTGCCAGGCTGAGAGGGAGTTAGAACTTCGACCGCACTTGATTTGGGTAATGCCAACGTAAGTATTCTTTATAATTATAAGAAAGGAGGATGTTTTTTGGCATGCTCCTTTTGTTGTTATTAAATTAAAGAAAGTGGGAATAATTATGTTTATAGTAATAGGGATATTAACAGTATTAAACTTGGGGTGCTTGTGCTTATTAATTAAGCGTGGTGAGATGAACACACGAGTTATGTGTATAATAGGGGCGTTTGCAGCAATTTCAGTGGTACTTAAAATGTTTTCGATACCAGTGCCAACAGGCGGTTCAATAGCGTTATTAAGCGTAGTACCTGCAATGCTTTTAGCTATTTTATACGGCCCATACGCAGGCATATGGGTAGGGGTGTTAAGTGGGATTTTAGCAATGTTTTTAATTCCAGGTTGGGCGCTAGTGCATCCGCTACAGTTATTTGTGGAGCATATATCAGCATTGGGCGCGTTAGGCTACGCAGGGCTTTTAGGTAATGACGATAAGAAGAAAATTATTTTGGCCTGCATAGGGGCATCTTGCGTTAATGTTACGTTCCATATTTTTTCAGGAGCTTTATTTTTTGGGATGTTCGCACCTGAAGGAATGAGTGTTTGGATGTATACGATAACTTATAATTTAGGTTGCATGGGAGTTGAGTGTGCGCTTAGTGTGCTGTTAATTAGTTTATTACCAATTCAGCAGTTAAAAAGATTTACACGTACAGTTAGGGCTTAAATACCGATTAAATTTTTCATACTATTCATACTAAAAGAAGGAGTAACAAAATGACATTTATAGAAGAGATTATAGAGGCAACAAATGATATTTGGGAACAATATTTGGAGCAACCATTTCCAACAGGAGTAGTACAAGGTACGATTGATAAGGAATTATTTAAAAATTATATAGTGGAAGATAGCATTTACTTAAATGAATATGCGCGCGTATTTGGTGCTGGAATGCTTAATTCTAGACGCAAAAGCGATATTATGTTTTTTTACCAAGCTCTTAATTTTTTAGAGGAGTCTGAAGGTTCTACTAGATTATATTATTTAAAGCAGTTTGGGTTAACAGATGAATGGATTGAATCGCAACAAGCGCGCCCTACAAATGTAGCTTACACGGAATATATGTTAAGCGTGGCTAGAGAAGGAACTCCTTTGGAGATATTAATGGCAGTATTACCTTGCATCTTATCTTATGGTTATACGTTTAGGGAATTAGTTGCTAAATATGGTTTAGATGAAAGTAACCCGTATGCAAAGCTTGTAAATGATTATATTGGTGACGGCTATTTCCAGTATTGTTATTTATGCGGTAAATTTGCAAATAAATTGGCTGGTGAAATTAATATGACGGATGAATATAAACAAAAGTTGATTGAGATATTTAGACAAGGAAGTTTATATGAAGTTAAGTTTTGGGATATGGCAAATACGCGATAATATATGTTAAGGATTAAAATTATGAGAGTAAAATTTAACGTAGCTTATAAAGGCACAAATTATAATGGCTTTGCTAAACAAAAAGATAATATTATAACTATCCAAGGCCTATTAGAGCAGGCAATATATGAATTAACCCAGCAAGTTGTAACGGTGATTGGTTCGGGGCGAACTGATACAGGGGTGCATGCAATAAATCAAGTCTGTTTAATGGACATTAATACTGATGCTTTTCATATTCCACTAAATAGATTTTCGCGTGCGATGAATGCAAAGTTGCCAAATGATATAGTTGTAAAACATGTGGAAGAGGCTAGCGACGATTTTCATCCTAGGTATGCTGTTAAGGTTAAGACTTATAGGTATCAAATTTTATATGATGATTACCGCGACCCGTTTATTGATGATGTTTGTTATTTTTATCCGTATCATCTAGATATTGATAGGATGAAGAAAGGGGCGCAGTATATAGTAGGTACTCATGATTTTAAATGCTTTTGCTCTGCAAATACGCAAGTTAAAACTACAGTTAGAACTATTTTTAAGCTTGATATTAATTTAATTAAAAATGTTATTCAAATTGATATTGCAGGTAGTGGTTTTTTGTATAATATGGTTAGGATTATTGTTGGTACTTTAATTGAAGTAGGCAGGGGTAAGATGGAACCTGAGTTTGTGGAAGAAATTATTGCGAGTACTAATCGTGATAATGCTGGTCCTACGGCACCGGCTAAGGGACTTACGATGTATGATGTTGCTTATGAATAGAGGTGTTATATATGTATTTAAATACCGATATAGGGTATAAAAATTTAAATAAACTTTTAAAAGATAAATCACTCTATGTGGATAAGTCTGAAATATTATCTCTTTTAAATAAGCGAATAGATACTGACAGATGTTATATTTGTATTACACGTCCAAGGCGGTTTGGTAAATCGCAAATAACTTATATGTTAGAGAGCTACTATAGCAAAGCCGTTGATAGTGAAGATATATTTAACACACTTAATATTAGTAAGTTTGAAGGCTATAAACAGCATCTAAATCAATATAATGTTATAAGAATTGATTTTTCTAGCATAGATACGCTTGAGTTAGACTTTAAAGGCTATTTAGGTGTAATAAAACGCCAACTTAGTATGGAATTAGAAAAATTATATACCACACAACATCTAGAACAATATATAGATTTGCCAGCTAAATTATTAGCTACAAAAGATAAGTTTATATTTATTATTGATGAGTGGGATTTTATTTTTAACAAAGGATTATATATATCAAATCAGGAAGATTTTTTGGAATTTTTAAGATTGTTATTAAAAGACCGTCCGTATGTTGCTTTATGTTATATGACTGGAATACTGCCAATAAAAAAATACTCTACAGGTTCTGCATTAAATATGTTTTCCGAATATAGTTTTTTAAACGATAGTGTATTTGATAAATATTTTGGTTTTACACAAACTGAAGTTAAATTATTATGCGAAAGTAGACAAGGCATTTCTTATAACGAAATCGCTGAATGGTATAATGGTTATGTAACCGAGGATAATCTTAGATTGTTTAATCCGCGAAGTGTAAAAGAAGCACTTGAAAATAATAAGTGTAAAAGTTATTGGAGCAATGTGGGTTCTATGAATGAAGTAACTAAACTATTAAGGCTTAATTCTAAAGGAGTTAGAGATGATGTAATTAGAATGTTGAATAAAGAAGCAATACCTATAACTATTAGAAGAGAATTTAGGGCTGGGTCTGATATTCCAACAACGAGAGAAGATATTTATTCTGCTATGATAACTTGGGGATTTTTATCTTATTATAATGAAGAAATTCGCATTCCTAACTATGAGCTTATGATAGAATTTGAATTAGCCTTACGGGATATGAGTTTTGGGACTGTGGCAGAACTTATTGGCAATTCCGATGATATGTTAAGAGCAACTTTAGCACTAGATACTGATAAAGTTGCTCAAATTGTGCATGAAATCCACAATAGTGAAATTCCTGTATTAAAGTATACGGATGAGAATAGTACTTCTTGTGTTTTAACGTTAGCTTATTTGTCAGCTAGAAATAGATATATAATAGAAAGAGAAGAAAAGAGTGGAAAAGGCTTTGTAGATTTTGTATTTAAACCAAGAAATAGTATAGACTTACCTATTATAGTGGAGCTTAAGAGAAATAGTAGTACAAGAACTGCTTTGAAACAGGTAATGGAACGAGAGTATGTAGATAAATATATGAAAATATATAAGCGAGATGTTGTAGTGGTGGCTATTAATTATAGTGATAAAAAGAAAATGCACAGTTGTGCTATAGTGCAAGTTGAGTATAAATATTAGTGGAATAAATCACCATTTTAGTTATGAATAAATAGTGCATAGTTATGGGAAAATATATAATGCAAACTATATTATTTTGGAGGATTTTAAAATGGATAAACTAACAGCATTAAACACTCAACTCGCTAACTGGTCTGTACTGTATGTAAAGTTACACAAATTTCATTGGTATGTGCAAGGGCCTGAATTTTTTACTTTGCATACAAAATTTGAAGAGTTTTATGAAGATGCAACTGCATTTACAGACGAGATAGCTGAGAGAATATTAACAATTGGAGAAAAACCATTAGCTACTATGAAAGACTATTTGGAAAGTTCTCAAATTAAAGAATGTTGTTGCACAAGTGCTACTGGCAAAGAAATGGTTCAAGCTTTAGTAGCTGATTATGAGACTATCGTAACTAGTAGTCGTGAGATTATAGCTAGCTGCGAAGGGTCTGATGATGAAACTGCTGATTTATTCCGTGGTAAAATTGGTGAGTTAGAAAAAACTCTATGGATGCTAAAAGCATATTTAGGATAGTGAGAAAAGCGTAGATATTAATTTATCTGCGCTTTTTTTATTTATTCTATAAAAAAAAGATAATTTTAAACAGTTTATACACTTTTTAGTTACAATTTAATTAAATATATTACTTTTTTTAATTGACTTTACATAGAAAAAGCATTATAATTGTTAAATCATAATACTTAAGGAGGAAATATATGTTTAAAAAATTTTTAGCATTAGGATTTAGTATAGTAGCACTTTCTACTGCGGCTCCTGTGTTCGCACAAGACTTACCTTATAGTGAGTGGGCATTAGAAGAACTTCAGCAGATTAATTATTATGGGATTTATCCGCTAGAATGGATTACTAGTAATGAATTTAAAGCTACTATTACTAAAAATAAATTTGAAACATTAATTAACAATGTTGATAACAAATTATTACAACTAGGCTTTGAACAAATTGAAGGTTTTGAGTTTGAACTTAATGATGGAAGTATTACTAAGGAAAATTTACTACATAGCTTATATCAATTGATTGAGCAATATCATGTTGATGATTATAAAGATGGCGTAGACTATTTCGTGGAAAATGGCCTTATATTAGGCAGTAATGGCGACTTAAAATTAGATGAGGTGCCAACAACACAGGAAGCTGTAATTTTGGCTGGTAGATTTGTTGAGCATGTATTTAATGAGTATGATAAGGCAGCTAAAGGCTTTGCATGGGAAGTTCAACATGAAGATAATACAGTATATTTGCTAGGCTCTATTCATGCCGGCATTGATGCAATGTATCCACTTAACGCACAGTTAATGGAGGCATACAATAGTTCGGACTTTTTAGCAGTTGAGGCTAATATTTTTGAGGTAGATGATATGGAATGGGCAACTGAATATACAAATTTACCTGATGGAACAACTATAGATGAGTATGTATCAGCTGAAACTTATGATAAGTTAATTGATGCTGCTGCTCTATTAGGTTTATCTATCGAAGATATTGAGACTTTTTCTCCATTAAATTTAGCTACCGTTTTTGAATATTTTACTATATATTCCTATACTCAAGCGGATGATATGTATGGTATTGACGTACACTTTTTAGAACGTGCAATAAGTGTAGATAATAAGCCTATAATCGAATTAGAGGGTGCACAAAGGCAGATTGAATGCCTTTACTCAATGTCTGCGGAGCTTATGGAGACTTATTTAGCTGAGGCATTAGAACTATTTTTAAATCCACAAGATAATATGGATAACGTTATGTCGGTTATGGACTATATGAATCACTTTATTGCAGGAGATTCACAAGCTATGAAGGTTTATGATATTGATGATGGCGAATTTAAAGATGTACTTCTTACTAAGCGTGATGAAGATATGACTATTAAAATTAGTGATTTTTTAGAACAAGACGGTGAAAATACTTATTTTGTAGTTGTAGGTGCGTTCCATTATTGCCTTGATGGTGGTATTGTGGATAGGTTAGAAGATATGGGTTATGAGGTTACTCCTTTTTACGAATAAAAAAAATGTATGACAAGCGTTGCCCAATTTAGATAAAAGCTGCTCAATTGGGCAGCTTTTTTATTATTACTTTTATTTTCGATAAAGTTAAGGTATAATATTAAAAACATTTTATTTTGGAGGAGCTAACCAAATACCCCAAGAGGTTGATACTTGTAACTAATTTACACGAAACAGAGTTGACTGTGGCTCAATTAATAGAGTTTACTCTATTAATTATTTGGTTATTATTCCAAAGCGTTTATTTTAATTTGCTCCCCTATAAGAGTGCTTTTTATGCAATGATTTTCTCTTAATAGGGATTGTAACACAAAGAAAAGGAGGCTGCAAGGATACTCTCACTTATAGAAGTGAGAGGCTCCTTGCTAAATAAAGATGAAACTCGAGTTATTAATACACGAAGCTAATACTTTTTGTAGAGAACAAAGTAAGGAAAATCATATAAATTTAATTGGGATTACAAATGGCAAAGCAGTGGGAACATATGTAGAACATAAATTCCAAGCTCAATTAGCCGATAAATATGGCCTTAACGTAGGAAATAGTGCGAAAGGTATTGATTTACCGGAGTTAGATACAGATATTAAAGTAACTTCGATTAAGCAACCTCAATCTTCTTGTCCATTTAAAAATGCTAGCCAAAAGGTATATGGATTAGGATATAATTTATTAATTTTTGTATATGAAAAAATTGATACACCAACACAATGTCAATTGTTATTTAGGAACTTAACGTTTGTAGAAAAAGATAGGACAGCTGATTTTACTATTACTAAACGGTTAAGAGAAATGATAAAAGATGGTGCTAATAGAGAGGATATTATAGGATTTTTAATGGATAGAAATATCCCAGGAGATGAACTTATTTATAATGAATTGGCGCAACAAATTTTAAATACACCTCCTAATCAAGGCTATTTAACAATTTCTAATGCACTACAATGGAGGCTGCAGTATAGTAGAGTTATTGATTTAAATAACGAAATAGACGGCGTGATAAATTATGAATGGTAAAAAAGAAATGGGCGATTTCCAAACGCCAATGAATTTTGCAATAACTATATGCCAGTATTTAAACCAATATATGAATAGCAAACCTACAGCTATACTAGAACCTACTTGTGGAATAGGAAATTTTATAGGTGCGGCGCAAACTGTTTTTCCAGCCACAAAGTATTATGGTATTGAAATAAACACAACCTATGTTAATCATGCTCTTAACTATTTACCTGAATTTGTGCAGTTATATAATGAGGATTTATTTAATTTTGACTTTACTAATATAAAATCTCAAACTATTAATGAGCAGTTATTAATATTAGGAAATCCTCCATGGGTAACAAATAGCGAGCTATCGAGGCTTAATAGCACTAATGTACCTACTAAGAATAACTATAAAAGATTTAAAGGATTGGATGCTTTAACTGGTTGCGCTAATTTTGATATATGCGAATATATGTTTATGAGATTAATTCAGGAATTTGAGAATACAACTACAACAATTGCGCTTTTATGTAAAACTACAGTTGCATACAACGTATTTCAAGAAATTAATAGATTAAAAATAAGCACTTCTCATATGCGTTTGGTTAAATTTGATGCTAAAAAGGTATTCGATGTACACGTGGAAGCCTGTTTATTTATAGTAACATTAGCTAACGAAAAATTAGTGAACAACTGTTGCGGAGTATATCATATAGAAAATCCTACGCAGGCGTTTTATTATTTTGGCTATAAACAGAAGCAGTTTTATTCTAAATTAAATAATGCATCATATGATATTGATGGAAAATGTGAGTTTGAATGGAGACAAGGGATAAAGCATGATTGTGCTAAAGTGGCTGAGTTAAGTAAGGAGGATAATGGCTATCTAAATGGGCTTAATGATAAAATCCAATTAGAAGAAACTCTCATTTTTCCTTTAGTTAAAAGTAGCCATATTAAATCTGCTTTTATTACTGAATTTAAAAAATATGTGATTGTCACTCAACAATGCTTAAAACATGATACTGCCTATATAGAACAGCTTGCACCTTTGACTTGGGCTTATTTATCCAACCATCAATCTAAGTTCGATAAACGAAAAAGTTCTATTTATAAAAATGCGCCTACTTTTAGTATGTTTGGTATAGGAGATTACTCATATTCAAAATATAAAGTAGCTATATCAGGCTTTTATAAATCGCCTTTATTTTCTTTAGTGACTTCTGAGAAACCTGTTATGTTAGATGACACTTGTTATTTTCTTAGTTTTAATAATTTAGATGACGCATATGTTGTTATGTTAATGTTAAATAATAATTTAGTCCAAGAGTTTTTAAAGAGTATTGTTGTAATTGATGCCAAACGCCCTTATACTAAAAAGTTTTTAAGCCGTATTGAGTTTGCTAAAATTTTTCAATACTTAACTTTAGAAGATTTAGTTAAAACAGAATACCAGCTAGGATTGTCTAGCAAAATTAATTATGAAGCATATAAGAATTTACAAAAATTAGGTAACTACTAATTTTGCGTCTAATTTTAGTGCTATTAGCTATATAGCATTTTTGTAGAGTAGCCTAAGGCTGCTTTTTTTGTGTCTGTTCTAAGCCTTTAGCTTTATGAATAAACTTAACGTAGAGCAAAATCTACAAGGTTTTAAGATGAAAGGAGTCTTTTTATGAGGAAAAACAAATTTTTAAAGTCTTTAGTGGTAGCGAGCGCAATATTTTTTAGTAGCACAAGTGTTATGGCAACACAAAATGTCACTTTTACTAATAACGATATAACTGCGACACTACAAAATGTGCTTACGGACAATTACGAAGCTTATGTTGTAATTTCTTTAGCAGCCGAAGATGGTTCTATTATTTCTGATGTTAACGCTATTAGACATTATGAGGTTACACCAGATTGTAGCACTAGTATGGCTACATTTGATGCTACTGCAACTACCGCGCTTACGGTTTTATTGGAGTTTGATAATACTAATGCGCAACATCAACTGGTTAATGTGGTGCTTGAGGATATTGGGAATTGGGCTATGAAAACTTATGAGGTGCCTGTTTCGGTAGATAAGTTGGTAGCATCTAATAGCAGTTTGGAAACTACAATGGGAACTACACTTGATAGCGTTGTTTATAATGATGGTAATCTTACTATCAATTATAGCTACCATGCTGATAATCGTTCTAACATATATATTGTGGATAGTCGCACAAATGAGTATAATTTTGCTTTTCATCAGTTTTACAGCAGAGGCGTTGATGACGAGTATGTTAGTAGCGCAACTTATTCTGGTTTAACTGAAGACGATTTACCTTTTTTAGCGATTGAAATTGAGCATTTTTATTTTGACACTATAATTGAAGGCACTTGGGAGTTTGAGATTGATTTAGCTAGCGATGTTGTTTCAACTAGTGTTGATTATGAGATGGATGGTGAAGTTATTTCACTGGAACTGGATTTGTCGGAGCTTGGATTAGTTGTAAAGACTGTTCAAAATACTATTTATGAAGAGGCTATGGAAGTGCGTGCGTCGAATGAGTATGCTGACTTGATGGCTAATTTATATGCGGAATTTACTGAGTTTGTTAATTCTGATGTCTGCGCGCGTTTAGTTGAGTTAGTAGCTGATTCTTCAACTAATTCGTTAACTAATACAATTATCGATTTGCTTTTAGAAACGCCCACTGCTAATAAAGCTAATATATCTGATATAGCTAATGTTGAATTGTTACTTAGTGACGGTAGCTTAGTTGATTTATCACACTTTGCTACAAGTTCTGGCGATAAATTTAAATCAACGGATAGTTATTTTGGCATTAGCACTATCGATATAAATAATGTAGAAGCGATTTTATTCAATAACGAGATAGTATGGGAACTAAATTAGCGACAGAATGCTGACTTTGTAATATTAAAATAAGCCTTTTACATAAAATTGATATAGGGTCAGGTATTTTTAGTAGTAGGAGGGTATTAATGAAGAAGCAAAAATTTATACATGTATTAACGAAGCTTATGCTATCTAGTATGCTAGTACTTAATAGCACTAATGTTATGGGCATGCCTGAGTATTTTACAGGAGATTTAAATTATCTAAATGATAATATGACGGTCGTTAATAAGTCCATTACAGGGGATAATTTAGTTGTTACAACGCAAAGTATTATAGCTGATAATTATATTGCGTATGTACTTATTACTATGGAAACTGCTGATGGCTCTACTATAAATCATGTTACGGATTTTCAAAGTATGAGTATAGGCTCTTTTGAGTATAGCTATGATATGGTTTTAAATGAAGAAAATCAGGTTGTGGCTTTGTTTAAAATATGTGGTGATGAGAACGATTGTTCTATGCAGTTTGGCAACATTGGTAATAGACTTACAGATTGCTTTAGAGTAACAACGCCAGTGGATATTTTAATTTTGTATTCTAACGGTAATAGTCTAGCTGATTTCGTTGATATAATGGGTGTACCTCCGGAGCTTCATAATTTAGGGTTAAAAAATGAAAGTCCTCTAGTTATAAATTCAGTTAGCTATGAAAGTGGCGAGTTAACTGTTAGTGGCACTCATGCGGCTGGAGATTATAATGATATTTCTCTGGTGGATAGTCGTACGGGGGATAAAATTTGGTGTTGGAAAAACTCTTTTGAAATTCTTGATGATGGTATAATTGCTTATGAGTATACGTTTACATTTATTTCTGAATATGATTTGTCTTATTTGACTATTGAAGTTGAGTGTGACTATTTTGATACTGTTATTGAGGGCAATTGGATTGTGGATGTTGATTTGTCTAGCACAGTTGATGTTGTTAGCGCTGAGTTTGATTATAAAGTTGATGATGAGGTGGTGGAAATTGAGTTTGAGCTTTCTCCGCTTGGATTATATTTAAAGACTAAGTCTACTCAGCAGACTATTGAGTATTTGGAAAATCCTAATTTATTTGATTGGTTTGTGGATATTGAACAGACGTTGCTTGAATGGTTTCGTATGTCCGAGCAAACTCTTTTACAATCAAGTGTAGGGATGTAGAAATATTTTTGGTTAAGCTACTTTAGGCTGAATACTTTAGTTACTAACCTTGTGCAATGTATTAGGTTGGTAGTAAATTTATATACTTTATATGGATATTATTATAACTAAATAGTAAATATGTATATCGTTCTAGTAGTTTACTGGAGCGATTTTTACATGTTGTTTGTATGATGTATAAAATTTTACTACAATCTATTTACATTAACTAAAGTTCTAGTTATAATAGCTTATATAAATACTCAAGGGGGAAATTTTAATGAGCAAGATTTTATTAAGTGGATTACTTTTAGCAACAACTTTTATTGGGGGCGGTCCTTCGATTTTAGATTTAGACCTGGAAATACCTCTTTTCGGGGAAATAGAATTTGCGTCTAGTTTTGGTGAAGGTGATAGAGGGCCTGATTTTGGTGAAGGTGACAGAGGACCTAGCAATATGCAAGGACCTAGCAGTATGCAAGGGCCTAACAGTATGCAAGGACCTAGTAGCGGGCAAGGAATGATGAGTAGTACATATACAGTGGAAGAGGCTAATGCGATTGAGGCGCAGTTACTTGAAGCTGTTGGTTATGAGGCGGCTGTTGGTGGATATCCAATTGTTGATACAAACCAAACTTTGTTTTATTCAAACGATGCTATAATTGAAGAGCCACTGCCTGGCGAAGCATTTTATGGTCAAGATGCAAGCTTTACACGCAATGCGCCAAGTTATACAGATAATGGCGATGGAACTGTTTCGGATAATGTAACAGGGCTTATGTGGCAACAGGACCCAGGAACTAAACTTACTTGGCCAGAGGCTATTGAAAGATTAGCACAAATGAATGAAACTGAATTTGCTGGGTATTCAGATTGGCGTATTCCTACAATTAAAGAGTTATTTTCATTAGTTGATGCTTCAGGCGCTACTAAGATGAGTTCTGCAACTTCTACTCCTTATATAGATACAGATTATTTTGCATTTGAATATGGTGATGCTGCAGGCGAAGCGCGTTTTATTGATTCGCAAATTTTATCTTCAACTATTTATGACACAACGACTATGGGTAATAATACAACTGTTTTCGGATATAATTTTGCGGATGGACGTATTAAAGGGTATGAGATTGACAAAGACTTTTACTGTTATTTTGTGCGTGGAAATACTAGTTATGGGTTAAATTTATTTGTAGATAATGGTGATACTACTATTACTGATGAGGCTACTGGTCTTATGTGGATGCAAAATGATTCTGGTTATTATAATGCAGGGGATATTGCAGATGGTACTATGAACTGGGAAGATGCTTTGGCATGGGCACAGCAGATGAATGATGAACAGTTCCTTGGTTATTCAGATTGGAGAGTACCAAACATTAAGGAGCTACAAAGTATTGTTGATTATGATAAATCACCTTATGTAACAGATTCACCTGCTATTGATGACTTATTTTACTGCACGCCAATTATAAATGCTTTTGGGGAAGATGATTATGGATTTTATTGGACAGGAACTACGCACGATGACCTTAGCGCAAGTCCTGTAGCGTATAATGCAGCAGGCTATGTGTTGTTTGGGAATTCGTTAGGTGTGATGAACGGTAATGTTATAGATGTTCATGGTTCTGGGGTACAACGTAGCGACCCAAAAACAGGAGAGCGTGAGGATTATCCAGCATCTGACCCTAATGCACCACAAGGTGATGAGCAACGTGTATTTAATATGGTTAGACTAGTTAGAGACGCAAATTAAATCAAGCAAACTTAAAAATATTAAAAAATAGTGTGTAATACACATTTTCAACACATTTATGGCCTATACTATTTCTAAAGGAACGGTATAGGCCTATTTTGCATTTTGTACATATCTGTTTAATACAGAATTTGCTTTATTGACAATGATGAAATCGCCTTAGTTTCCTGATATTATAATTGTTAAAGGAGTATTATGATGAAAAAATTTTTAGTATGCGGCTTAATTATGGCCAGTGCCACTTTAGTAGTAGGTTGTTCAAGTGATGATGCAGTTGAAACTGCAGCGGAGTCTGTTGTTGTTGAGGTTGCTGAAGATGTAGTTGAAGATGTAATTGATGAAGTTGCTGAAGATGTAGTTGATGAGGTAGCTGACGATGTAATTGATGAAATAGCTGACGAAGATATTACTGACGAAGTATCTGACGAAGATGTTACTGATGAAATAGCTGACGAAGATATTACTGACGAAGTATCTGACGAAGATATTACTGACGAAGATATTACTGACGAAGATGTTACTGATGAAGTAGCTGACGAAGAACGCCCTGAAGGTGATAGACCTGATGGCGAAGAGCGTCCTGATGGCGAAGAGCGTTCTGAAGGTGAAGAGCGTCCTGATGGTGGAGAGCGTCCTGATGGTGGAGAGCGTTCTGAAGGTGGAGAGCGTCCTGATGGTGATAGACCGGAAGAAGTAGAAGAAGATAATTCTGAAGAATAATATAAGAAGTCCCATTAGGGGCTTTTTTTTATGCAAAAAAATCATTGCATTAATATTCGGTAAATTCTTTTTTATAGCTCAGTATAAAATACGCTAAATCTATTTACTTATATGGTACTTAGTATATATAATATTAAACAGTAAATAAATTGTTAAAGGAGGTATTTAATGAATAAAATGTTAGTGCAAGGCTTAATATTTGCCACGGCATTAGTAGGATGTGCACAAAATCCAGATGTCCCGGCACAATCTAATGCTACTACCCTATCTGAAGAAGCTGCTGATGTTTGTGATTGTGATGCAGAAGCTGCTGATAATATTGAGGATAACAACTCTAAAGATGTGTTGCCTAATATGGAAGATGACAGACCAGTTCATGCTAAGGAAAATAGCGAGAGCGAGGAAGAAGTTGAAGTTGAAGATGATGAGTTTGATGAGGTTGAAACTGGTACTGTTACCGTTTCTGTGGATAATTTTTTATCTGACTATTCTGTTGTAATAAGTAAAACTGATGACACACAAGTAAGTGAAACAGATGCAGCTAGTGAAGGTGAAGTAAGTGAAGATGAAGCAGTTGCAGCGAGTACAAATAACGTTAGCGATGTTAACGATGCGGACAATGTTATTAGCGATGGAACCGAGGATACAGTCGTTATTAATGCGGCTAGATTAAATCCACCTATAGCTCCAGCTAATACCTCACAAACTGAGGAATCTTCAGAAGTTTCAGCATCTACAACAAATGGCTGCCCACCTGTAAATCCAGAAAAGAGCACCTATACTGTTGATGAGGCTAATAAGCTTGAAAATGAACTTATTGCTGATGTAGAATACCAAGCTGTTAGAGGTGGTTATCCTATTGTGGATACTAACCAAACTTTATTTTACTCTAATGACGCTATCATTGCGGAACCTAAAGCTGGCGAAGCTTTTTATGGACAAGATGCGCAGTTTACTAAAAACGCTCCTAGCTATACGGATAACGGAGATGGAACTATAAGTGATAACGTTACTGGTCTTATGTGGAAGCAAGACCCAGGAGAGAAAATGACTTGGCCGGAGGCTATAGTACAGCTAAAAAAGATGAATCAGCAGGAGTTTGCGGGTTTTAGCGATTGGCGAATTCCTAGTATTAAGGAAGTTTTCTCACTTGTGGATGCTTCTGGTGTTACTAGGATGAGCGCTGAATCTTCTATACCTTATATTAATACTGAATACTTTGTATTTGAGTACGGAGATACTAGTGGCGATAATTGTTTTATCGATTCACAGATTTTAAGTTCTACCATTTATGATACTCATACAATGAATAAAACGACTGCTGTTTTTGGTTATAACTTTGCTGATGGGAGCGTTAAAGGTTATGAAATCGATAGAGACTTCTATTGTTATTTCGTACGTGCTAATCCTAGTTATGGCTTAAACCTATTTATAGATAATGCTAATGGTACTATTACCGATGATGCGACGCATCTTATGTGGATGCAAAATGATTCGGGCTTTTATAAAGTGGGCGCTAATAAAGATGGCGCTATGAACTGGGAGGAAGCTTTGGCCTGGGCGCAGCAGATGAATGCGGAGAATTTCCTTGGCTACAGTGACTGGCGACTGCCTAATATAAAAGAGTTACACAGTTTAGTGGACTACACCAAGTCACCTAAAGTTACTGAAACTGCTGCTATTAACGATTTATTCTATTGCACTAAAATAATAAATGCATTTGACGAAGAAGACTATGGTTATTATTGGTCTAGTACAACTCATGATGACATTAGAGCTAGCGAGGCTGAGTATAATGCTGCATCGTATGTAATTTTTGGCAAAGCGTTAGGTCTTATGAATAACAATGTTATGGACGTTCATGGTTCTGGTTCGCAAAGGAGCGACCCTAAATCTGGCGAACGTAGCGCCTATCCGGCTCCAGATATGAATTCAGTGTCTGGCGATGAACAGAGAGTATATAATATGGTACGTCTTGTGCGAGATACACACTAATTAGATGGCTTTTAAAGCCATCTTTTTTTTTCCATAATGCGATTAACATTGTAATATTTAATCAGTTTATAGTATAATAAAATTTAGGAGGTTAAATCACAAAAAAAAAAAAAAATTATAAAAGAGACTGTTAA
>MDJM01000049.1 GCA_001994995.1 Candidatus Parepulonipiscium sp. PG-Nuni2H_MBin01
ATGAGTTAAAAAACAAGCTTGATAGAATGAGTGCAGGAGTACTAGCAGGCGATTGGACCTATGGTACATACGAGATAAAATATGCTCCAACGGACGCTGAGGTTAACATTGCAGTCGAAGTTATTGCTACTACAATTGCTGATATAGTGCAAAGAGAAAAGTTACACAGATTTTCTGTTAAGTATTTAAGAGCAAGGAAAGATATGTCTGCGGATGATAAAAAGCATGTGCACGATATATTTTTAAAAACTAATTATTTACAAAGCGAAGACGGAGCGTCTTGTATATCGTACTACTTATTATATGTGCCGATATTAGATTACTTAAAGCATGAAAAGTTTGTGGATATAGATGGCTGGATTAATTTTAGGACCGCTAAGTATGATATTATTTTAGAAGATATGCTAGAGCAAACTATATATGATTATAACATGCAAGCTGATTACATTAGAGTTTTAGACTTTCTTAAGGATGTAAGAAACGCTCAAAACAATTCGGCGGAGCAATTAAATTTATATTGCAGCCCCACAGGTAAAGTAGGCATTTATAATCGTAATTTTGAAAACATTACAGCGGAGTATGTTAAAAGGTATTGTGAGGATATTGACTTTAGCGATATTACTACAGAGGATTTTATAATCCATATATTAATAAAGGTATGTCCGGAAAGCATAGTAATTCATAATACGAAAGATTATATTAATCCGAATTTTATAATTACATTGCAAGAGATATTCGATGAGCAGCTGCATATATGCGGAGGCTGTGAGCTATGCAAATTAGATGAATTACCTTGACAGTACAACTTAATAAGCTTAAAATTATCTAGTAAGCCTCCTAAGGGCTTGAGATAAAAGCTCTTATCCCTATTTTATTTAGGGAGGGAGCTTTTTTATTTGGTTAGCAGTAAGTATTACTTTCTTGTACAATTGAGAGGAGTTTTTTATGATTGAAATTAGTTTAAAAGATGGTACTAAAAAGCAGTTTGAAAGTGGAATTAGCGTGTTGGACGTGGCGAAGAGTTTAAGTGAGGGGCTGGCAAGAAACGCTTGTGCAGGGAAGGTAAACGGCAAGTTAGTTGACTTAAGAACTGTGATAGATACGGATGCAGATGTTGAAATATTAACATTTAATGATAAAGAAGGAAAGTGGGCATTTCGCCATACAGCAGCGCATGTATTAGCACATGCAGTGAAAAATCTATATCCAAATATAAAATTAGCAATCGGCCCTGCTATAGATAATGGGTTCTATTATGACTTTGATTCAGAGAAGCATTTTAGTGACGAAGAGTTAGCTAAAATTGAAACTGAAATGAAAAAAATAGTTAAGTCAAAATATCCGATAGAAACATTTACATTACCGAAAGATAAGGCTTTAGAATTAATGAAAGACGAGCCATATAAAATTGAATTGATTAATGACTTGGATGAAGGTGAAGCGATTACATTTTATAAACAAGGAGATTTTGTGGATTTATGCGCAGGGCCACATTTGTTAAGCACAAAGCCAGTGGATGCATTTAAGTTGCTGTCTTGCGCAGGAGCGTATTGGAAAGGTAATGAGAAAAACAAAATGCTGTATAGAATATATGGAACAGCATTTACAAAAAAAGCGGAGCTTAATGATTATTTAAAAGCTATGGAAGAAGCTAAATTACGAGACCATAACAAATTGGGTAGAGAGCTAAAATTATTTGCGACAGATGAAGCAGTGGGGCAAGGGTTGCCGTTAATTATGCCAAAAGGTGCTAGAGTGATACAAACGTTACAAAGATGGGTGGAAGATGAGGAAGAAAAGCGCGGATATTTATTGACTAAAACGCCAAGCATGGCTAAAAGCGACTTATATAAAATTTCTGGACATTGGAGCCACTATAAAGATGGGATGTTTGTAGTGGGTGATGAGCAGGCTGACGGCGAAATTATTGCGCTAAGACCTATGACATGCCCATTTCAATTTGCAATTTATAATACTGAGCAACATAGCTATAGAGATTTACCGATAAGATATGCCGAAACTGCTACGCTAGCACGAAATGAATCATCAGGAGAAATGCACGGGTTAATTAGAGTAAGACAGTTTACATTATCTGATGGGCACATAATTTGTACAAAAGAGCAAGTGAGGGAAGAGTTTAAACAAGCTGTGGATTTAATTAAATATATTATGACTACGATTGGGATTTCAGATGATATATGGTTTACATTAGCAAAATGGGACCCTAACAATAGAGCAAAATATATTGATAACCCACAAGCATGGGAAGAAACTGAAGCGATATTAAAAAATATATTAGATGAATTAGAGCTTGATTATACAGAAGAAATTGGCGAGGCAGCATTTTATGGGCCAAAGTTGGATATACAATTTAGAAATGTGCATGGAAAAGAAGATACAATAATTACGGTACAAATTGACTTTGCGCTAGGCGAGAGATTTGGAATGACATATGTGGATAAAGACGGTGAAAAGAAAACGCCGTATATAATTCACCGCTCATCTTTAGGTTGTTATGAAAGAACGCTAGCGATGTTAATAGAAAAATACGCTGGAGCATTTCCAACATGGCTTGCTCCAGTGGCGGTTAAGGTGTTGCCGTTATCGGATAAGTATGCGGATTATGCAAGCGAGGTAATGGCAGCTTTAAAAGCGAAACACATTAGAGCTGAAGTGGATTATAGAACTGAAAAAATAGGCTATAAAATTCGTGAAGCAAGAATGGAGCGAGTACCTTATATTGCAGTGGTGGGTGCGGAAGAACAAGAAGCTAAGACTATATCGTTAAGAAGTAGACAAAAAGGTGAAGAAGGAACATTTGCATTAAATGAATTTGTGGATAGAGTGGCGGAGGAAATAGCAACTAGATATAACTACCATAACGATATTACAAACGAGTTTGCAAAATAAAAAAATATGTGCTTAACCCGTTATGCAGCAAGGGTTAGGCATTTTTTTATTAAATAAATTAAAAAAACTTTTATATAAACGGGAACTTATTGAAACTCCTTACCGTCTATATAGTATAAAACAACAACAATAACAAAGGAGAGATTTATTATGAAATTTAAAGCATTTGCAATAGGAATGATTTTAGCATCAGCAACAATGGGAGTATTCGCAACAGAGGTGGCAGTAGATGAGCAAGTAGCTATTATTGAACAAAGTGATATAGTAGTGGAAAGCGACTTAATTAAAGAAGTAACTGTGTTAAATGGATTAGACTCAACTATAATAAAACAAGATAATGAAGTATATGTACCACTAAATAGTTTAGCAGAAATATTAGGCTTAGCTGTAACTTATAGCGAGGAAGGAATTGATATTGCAGTGGCACCAGAAATTATTACACCAATTATGAGCATGCCTTTAGTATCTATGCCAGTTAATTTACCAGAGGATGCACAGATTATTGAGCGCGCAGTAATTAAAACGATTGACGAAGAAATGAACCAAATTACTATTTTACCAGTTGATTTAGAGGATGAAGTAACTAATTATATTACATTAAACATATCCGAAGAAACTGGGTTTACATCAGGCCTTGGTGTTATGGCTGATTACATCGAAGGGATGTTAGTTACTGTGGCGCATTCGCCTATGATGACGCATTCTATGGTTCCACAATCAGCAGCATTAGTTATTAATCCTGTTATGGATGTAGCTGACAATATGGCTGTGGACCCTAATGCAGTTGTGCCTAATAACTTAGTTTATAACTATGATGAAGACGGTAACATAATTGGCCATTCTTATGTTATGGAAAATGTTGAGATTATTGAAGTGACTAAAGATGACGATGGCAATGTAGTAAGTATTACTGTTGGCGATGCGGCTGATTATATGACTCAAACTATTTTTATTGTGGATAGTGAGCAAACTAATATTAAGCATTTTATGAATAGAATGGCTTATACTGCTGATGCATTAGAGGTGGGTCAAATTGTTAATGTATCTTACGGCGAAACTATGACTTTGTCATTACCACCAAAAACTGCTGCTTTTGAAATTGTGCTTGTTGGACCATCTAATTAATTTTTAACCTAAATAGACTGTAAGCAATATAGCTTATGGTCTATTTTTAGTTATAAAAAAATAGGTATAAGAAAATTTCCTATACCTATAAGATGCTATAAATTGGCCATAAGTAAATTTATATAATTTAAAATATCGCTTGCATCATTTAGATTATATTGCTTATTATAATTACCTTCCGGAATGACTAATACAATTCCGTTATTCTTTTTAAACATAAGTGTACAAATATATGTGGGTTGTTGGCGCGTTAAATCAAATCTGCAAAACTTTTCTTCTTCCGTTTTTACAATAGAATGCCCCTTAAAAATATTTTCGATTTGTTTAATGCATTGCTCTCTAAAAGTAAGTTCTTCACCTATATCGTCTTCTACGTATACATATTCGTCATCACTAAATAACGTAGGAGGCTTTTTAGCAGTAGCGGTAATTTCAAAGTTAGATTTAGAAATATATTCAGCTAGCATATCTGGATTTAAGTCGCTAATAAACTGAGCATGAGTTTGATTGGATACAGTGCTAATAAGGCCATCAATTAACTGAGTAGTGGGGTTTGTTAACGCTTCTTTAATTACCTTATGTACCACTTTCTCGCCTACTAAATTTCTGGCTTGAACTTTTAGCGCGTCTAAATCTAAGTTTTGTTTACAAAAAATTTCTAACGCTTTAATATCAGCATCTGTAATCGTCTCT
Source organism: Candidatus Parepulonipiscium sp. PG-Nuni2H_MBin01 (assembly GCA_001994995.1). GTDB lineage: Bacteria > Bacillota > Clostridia > Lachnospirales > Cellulosilyticaceae > Parepulonipiscium > Parepulonipiscium primum. The sequence continues at coordinate 4,729 of MDJM01000049.1, forward strand.
AAATTGATTGTTAAAAAAGGGATGTCATCTAAAACGTTAGGCATAAGAGAATCAGTATAAAATTGATATGTAACACCATTAGTTAAAACTGCAAATTTGCAATGAACAATAGCACAAAAGTATCTGTATAGCTGGTTATAATGACGATTTAGATTTTCGCTAACTTTTTTAGCTTCAATGATAATAGCTGGGGAGCCATTTTGTATAATTGCATAATCGATTTTCTCACCTTTTTTTAACCCTAAATCTGCTACATATTCGGGGATAAACTCTTGAGGATTGAATATATTGTAGCCTAAAATTTGGAAGAAAGGTAATACTAAAGCTGTTTTAGTTGCTTCTTCAGTAGGTAACATGGATTTCATTTTTGGAACTTGTGCACAAAAGTTTTTTAATTGTTTCTTCATAATACAGTCTCCTTAGAAAAATTTTAAATCTAGATACAATTATATTATATATGGCGATATTTGTCAATAATATACTTTTTAGCAATATATGGTAAGAAAAAACCCCCATAAAAATTTCTTACAGGGGCAAAGCTTTTACCTAATTATGCAGTAGTTGTCTCGTCAGTTGTTGCTTCTGTAGCAGGCTCGTCAGTTTCTTCTTTAGTTTCTTCTGTAGCAGGCTCTTCTACTGCGTCGATTGCAGTTGCAAGAGCAATAGCATCTTCTAATTGCATTGTTAATAACATTTGGCTTTTGATTACATCGCGTAATATTTGGTTAGCAGAAGCGTTCACTTCTGCAATTTCTGCCATAGTAGCAGGTGTGCTATCTGCGTGTAAAGTTCCTAAAGAATGTTGGATTTTCTCAGCTTCAGCATTGATCATATGAGCCATACCTAGCTCTTCCATACCAATTGAAGATAAGATAATGTTTAGAGCGGCATCACGAGTAATAGTGGATGTTGGGACTGCTGGCATTGACATAAATAAATTCACTCCTTTTAATAGACATACAAAATAACCAAGACCTGGTTTGTGGTTGTAAATATCACTTACATCAATATACTATTACATACGCCTGTTAATGGTGATTAAAAACCTAAAAATTTTTGGGACAATTTAGTGTCGAATTTAATTTAAAATTTTAATCACATTAAAGTAGAAAAAATTTAATTATATTCATAAATTATAGTAACACTTAAATTGGTAAGGAAGTGACCTAATGAGCATGCCAACTATACCAGACATGTGTCCCACGATTGATATAAATACTGAGGATACTTTGAATTTGCTTTTATGCTCTATTTCGGTACAAGAACAAGCTATCTCAAGTTTATTTGATGCTGAGACTGAGAAGTTAAAGGAGTTAGTATGTAGATATAAAGCATGTTTAATAAGCTATGAGGAGCTACAGCAGGCTTATAAACATACTGAAGGTATAATTGAGAGTTTAATGATGAAAGAGTGGTTACTCTCAACTAAGATAAATAAAGTGATGGAGCTTCAAGAAAAACTAGGGGCTTGTGGTTGCAAGTTAGATAAATCAGCATGTGGGTGTAAGCTAGACCACTCAGCTTGTGGCTGTAAAGATAGTAAAAATAGTAAAAATAATTTATCTTGCGGCTGTAAAAATAGTAAAGATAATTTATCTTGTGAATGTAAGCTAAACCAATCAGCTTGCGACTGCGGCAGTTGTACATGTGATTGTCATAATCCCAAACAAAATAATTGTAATGAAAATAATTCCAATGAAATTAATGGTAATGTGCCAGCCCTATATAGTTATTCTCATAGCCCCAATAGCGCATATAACTATTATGATATAACTATATTTTAGACATAGTACTCCAATCTTCACTAATTCATGCAAGATTGGAGTACTATTATGCCAAATAATGTTTTTTGTCGAAAACCTATATATAATTTAGTCACATTTTGCCGATAAAACTATTAGAGAAAATATTACTTTTAATAATTACATATTGTAATAATATTTTATTAATCTATGAGTAAGAATATAATAAGCATTAAAAGTAAATTCAAACTGAAAAGGAGAGGGATTATGAAAAAATTAACACTAGGAACTCAAATAAGATTAATCTTTAGCGTCGTAGTAATAGGGATTTTGCTATGTAGTACCACATTTAACATAGTAAATATTATATTTGACACTATAGAAGTAGCAAGTAACACATCCGTAAATGAAGCACAAATTGCGGCAAACGAACTAAAAGCTAGCTTAGTAGAGCGAACTTCCTTAATTGAAGGATTGGCGATACAATTTAGTGGGGGGCTAGAAAGAGGTTCTATTACTAATGAAGCTTTACAAGGATACTTAAGTACTCAAACTAATAGCAGAACTAATATTAATGAAATGTATTTTGGTAACACAAATAACGAATTAATTAGTTCATCAAGTTGGTCACCAGATGCAAGTTATGATGTAATCTCAAGAGATTGGTATGTTGGTGCTATAAATACTTCTGGGATATACATTACCGCTCCATATGTTGATGCTATGAGTGGTGAGGCTACTATTACACTTAGTAAAAAGGTCCTTTCTTCTACTAATGAAGTTTTAGGGGTTTTGGCTATAGATGTGTATTTGGAGGAAATTAGAGATTCGTTAACAGGAGTATCAAATAGTAGTGAAGGGTATGTGTTTATGATAATGGATGATGGAACTGTTGTAGCGCATCCTTTTGAAGAATATATGCCAAAATTAAATTCAAATATGAATCTAGTAGAAATAAATGATTCTTATTCTGCAATGTTAACATTAGCTGATGGGGCTGTCATTAAAATCGAAAATGGCCATGGTGATGATTATTATAGTTCAGTTCGCAGCATAGAAGATA
>MDJM01000050.1 GCA_001994995.1 Candidatus Parepulonipiscium sp. PG-Nuni2H_MBin01
CTATATTTATATAGCTACAATTAGAGTTTGTCTACTGACAAATTTATACTACTCAATTCTACCTTATGGTAGATGAATCGACTGGTCTTAATTCTTGATACTATTTTATTTTCAATGTTCAATTATTATGTCTATTAAAGCCTGTACACTTTTTATTTGTGCTGTTCGCTCCCGACTTGATTAATAATACAGCATGTTTTTCCAAAAGTCAACCCTTTTTTAAAACTTTTTTCTACTTCATAAAATCTATTTTTATTTATGCACGCATTAGTTTTATATGGTATAATAAATTTAAGAGGGATAATTAAAGAAAAAAGGATGTTAACTATGAAAATAAATAAAGCTCATTTTTCTATTATAGAGAACTCAAATTTGCGTGCTTTACTTTTAAAAACCTTAACTGATATTACTTGCGATAAATCTCCTGCTAGTTTTTCTATCTTACTAAATGCTATTTTAAGAGAATGTAATGACTCTAGAGTTGCTATATATGTATTTAATTACTTGACTCAAGTAGCTCTCGATACTGGAAACATAGATTTTGCATTTTTATTGGCAAATACAAAGGCGTCTTTATTCTATTTAAATCCATCCCTTTTAAGTAGATATGATATTGAATTATATTTAGAAGATGTTTTTGAACTGTCTAAAGCATTTGCCACTTTTCCTCAAAAGGATGATAGTTTAGAATGGAGTTTCAGTTTTAAGACTTTTTATAGTTGGGCCGCTTTTATGTTAAAAAGCTTCAGCTTAGATACTTTAGCTTTTAACAAGTATAGAGATTTTAAAGGAACTTTTCATGTAGAATGTTTACATTGTCAAAATGATTTACATAGTCTTTATATTGATAAGGATAGTACAACTATTACTATTGATAATATAGTTTCTGAGTGGGACGGTATATTTATTGATGAAACATTTTCTTATTTATATTCGGTTTTAGATAATATGAATGAAGATAATTTAATTCATCAGTTACCTTATGTATATGGCTCTTATACTTGTTCGGTATGCAATAAAACAAACTCAGTTATAAATTCAATTCTAAGGTATATTCAAAATAATGAAGAAATTTTTCTACCGACTCAAGACTATATTGACGCAGTTACTGAAGTGTATAATTTTATACCTTATACGAATTACAAAAAAAAATGGTTTGTAGCCCTTTATATTTTTAATTTGTATAACCTTCATTATGGAGTGGGTAATTTATTAAGTTCTCTCTTTATTACAGAGGCTATAATTTCTTTACAACGCTATTATCCTATTTCTTTTAAGTATAGGGTATACCAACGCATTGAATCGTATTTAGAAAATTATAAAGAATGTTTGGAGTTGGCTAAGCTGTATAGTCAATTAGCTAAGTTGATTAGTTTTTGCTCTTCTCCTCATTTAAAGTATAAATATTCTATTCAAGAGTTATATGGGATGTCTTATAATTCTTATAAAAAGTTTTTAGGAGAAAATCACCAATTTACCATACAAACCTTGTTTGGATTAAATTTTTGGAATGCTTACGCAAAAAAAGTACATATAAATTCTATAGTTAATGAATATACGGCTCTAAAACAATTCCACGAAATTTCTAAAGCTGATATGGTGATTTATATGCATTGGATGGTTGAATATTTTGATGTGATAAAAAATACTGCTTGTGCAATTACTGAAATGAAGGAATTGATTGAATTTGTTATAAGTAACTCTTTATCTGATCTTTATCCATTGCATTTTTATTATACTGAACTTGGTTATTTGTATGATTTTAATCACAATTTTAAACAGGCTATTAAATTTTATAATAAAGCAATTAAGGCATATCATATTAATCCTGTTATAAATTTTATTAATAATTTATATTTTTATCATTCTGTTTTTAGAAAGCCTTTAGATATATTATTTTCGATTACTAGAATAAACTATCCTAATACTACTATTATTTCAAATGCTCATTATATTCGGTCTATTTTACTGCTAAGTACTAATTTGTATATTGCTAATAAGCAGTATAATTTAGCGTTAGAAAAATTATCTAAGGTGTTGTGTTTAACGGATTGGTTATATGAAAATGATATTTTAGAATTATCTTATGTATATATTACTGTAGCTAAAGTGTATTTAGGACTTGGTAACGATAAGAAGGCTATAGAATATTTCAATTTAGCAATCAGCATTTTTGATTCCCATATTTTAGATAAATCTTTTGGTGAATACTCAGAGGCTGAACTCGAAGTAGTAGAGCTTGTAATTACGATTGGTAAATTGATTTTAGCTATTAATAACAATCTTACCAATTTTAATTTTGAATTATATGAAAAATACAAAATAGGGTAACGTCATAATGATGTTACCCTATTTTAGTATTATCTCATGAGTACATATGCCATATATGAAACGTAAGCTACTAAAAAGCAGCTACCAGCAATTCGCCCAATTGATTTTTGTGCTAGTGCTATTGCGTATGCCACAGCAATGGTAGTAATCATAATTATTATATCAGTCATTACAGCATCTGTCACTGGTATTGGATTTATTACTGTTGATACCCCTAGTATTAAGAAAATATTAAATATACTAGAGCCTATTACATTACCAAGTGCCATATCACTCTGACCTTTTTTAGCTGCAACTATTGAGGTTACAAGTTCTGGTAGTGATGTTCCTATAGCTACAATTGTAAGCCCTACCATTCCTTCTGTCATCCCCCATGTTATTGCTATATTAGTTGCTGCATCTACAACCCAGTCTCCTCCAAGCATTATACCCAATGCTCCTGCAATTGAAAATATAATACTTTTTCCCATGGGCATTGTTTCTATTTCTTCTTCGGGTTCATTACTTTGTCTTGCGAGTAATGCTACTTCAAACAAATAGTAAATAAACATACCAAAGAAAATAAGTAATATCATTCCGTCTGCTTGTCCGATATAGTTCGCATTTTGCCCTTGAAATGGTATATCTAATCCTAAAATTAATAATACTACCGCTGCTAATAACGTGTACGGAAATTCTTTAAATAATATAGTTTTTTGTACTTTAAGTGGCCAAATTATTGCTGACATACCTACCACTACTAGTATATTAAAAATGTTTGACCCAATTACGTTACCTATTGCAATGGCATTTTTTCCTGATATTGCTGATGTGATACTTACTGCTAATTCTGGTGCGCTTGTTCCAAATGCTACGATTGTTAAACCGATAATTAGCGGTGGAACTCTTAATGTAGCCGCTATTGAGGATGCTCCTTCTACAAAGAAGTCCGCTCCTTTAATTAGCAAAATAAAACCTCCTATCAGCAAGATATAGTCTAGAACAATATAATCCATATACTTCAACTCCTTTTTTTCTCTATATATGAAATAGTCTTAGCTAAGATATAAAAGTTTATTCTTAATAGCCGCAAAAAAAGACCTTTAGAATAACCCTACTATGCCATAATAATAGAGTTATTCTAAAGGTCTCGCTCTCAAGAACAATTTATCTTGTATATTAGCCGGATAAATTTAATTTATCGTATTGACGACTAATAATCACTATTGTGTGGCTACTCCCCTTTAGAGTTATTTATTTATTTTTATTATATCAGATAAATTCATATTGTCAACACTAAAAATACTTTTTTTTTATATTTTTATATAAATCTATTATAAATATAATTTTTAGTTCTATGGTAGACACGTTTTTATCTAATCATTTGGCTATGTTTAATGACCCGAGTTTAGGAACTAGGAATTTTGTAAATAATGGAAGTAGAGATTTAGAATTATTAGTGGTATTATATAAATATATTCCTGTACTTGCAAATTGTTAAAACATCTATAAATAGTATTGAGACTTTTTAAGTAAAGAAAGGAGGGCGTTGCCTAGTATAAAACCTTGATTATTCAGGTATAATTAAAGTTTTATAACACTATTGGCAACGGCATAATATGAGTAGTAAAGTACAACAAATGATAGCAGCTATTCTCTCGGTTTCATGCACAGCAGTTGCCACAAATATATATGCTGATGTGGGTGACTGCGAAGAAACTATAATTACTGCGACCATAAGAGAAGAAACTGTAATCTCCTCACCTATTTCTAGTGTTGAGTTGCAGGAAGTGTTAAAAGGAGATGGGTTTGGATTTAATGAGGATACTACAGCTATAGAGGATTTAAAGGCTATTACAGCCAATGGTGCTCATCTTTGTGTTTTAGATAATTTAACTCATGCTCTTAATTTAGAGAAGTTTATAGCTAAAAATAATAATATTGTAGATCTTAGTCCTCTTAGTAATCTGCCAGATTTAAAGATTGTTGATGTAACTAATAATGATATTAACATACTTAATTTAGTAGGTTTTGCATCTTTAAAAGAATTACATGTAAAAGGAAATAATATTTCTAGAATTATTTCTCATACAGATGGAAAATCTCTTGCTTCTATTGGAATACAGGAATTAGATTTAAGTGAAAATAATTTAGGTGGCAATGTTGATGCGGGTGCATTGAGTGGATTTAGCAAAAGTGAGATTGCTGCTATTAGGATGTCTGCCCCTCTAGAAGGCCTTATTACTTTAACAGAGCTTACATCCTTAAATATAAGTGGGAATAAAAATTTATCTGATCTTACTGGTGTTGAAACACTTTCTAAATTAACTTCACTAACCGTTGATATTTCTCAAATGTATACATTAATTAGGGAGATAAAGCGTGTTGTAAATAAATTGCCAAATCCTGACCAATTAACTTTATATGTTACGGGCAATAATTTAAATGAACGAGATTTTGCAGATAATATGGCTAATTGGGAACGAGTATTAGGCGTAAGTATAATTGAAGTTGACGAGTTTGTACCTAAGGAATTTATGCAACCTGTAACTAGTAGTGCTATTATTGAAGCTACAGCTGATTTAGAAACTGCTGAGTTAGATGAAATTAATGATATAGAGGAGTTTTTAGCAGACGAGAAACCTCTAGTAAATGAGTATGTAGCTGGTAAGTTTAGTGAATCTATTGAAGAGCTGACTATTGAAGATACGGCTATAGAAGATAGTGAAGCTTCTAATATTTTGATTAATGAGTTTGTAGCAGATGAGTTTCATTCATCTATTGAGGAATTTGTTTTAGAAACAGTAGAAACTCACGACCTAGGCGAAAGTTCTGCTGATTCTAATAAAGAAGTTACTATTGACAATATTGATAATAATGAACTTATTATTGAAATTGAGGAACCTATTGATAAACTGGTTGATGAACTTATTATTAATTTATTGAAGGAACCCATTCAAGAGCTTGACCTAGATAGGTTTGATAAATCGGAAGTTATAGGGGTTATAGATGATTTTGCCACAGATGTGTTTGATAATATTATTGTAGAGCTTTTAGATGAGTTTAAGTACATTGATGGGGTAGAGATTACCGCTAAAGTATTGGAGGAACCTTTATCACAAAATATAAAAAATTTTTTTAATAAGTTTATTAATGTAGCTAATGATAATACTATTGATGTATTTGATAATACTATTGTCCAAAAGGTTGAAGAATTTTTAGAGGAAGGTGTAATTAGGCCTGTTGAGCCTATTATACCAGCAAATTCTGATGGATTAGATGAGTTTATCCCAACTTTTTTTAATGAAACTCCTATTGCACAAGATGTAGAAGATGGCTTAGATGAACTTGTATTTGAAGTATTTGAGGAGCCTATTGCTGAACTTATAGATGAGTCGGTAGATAAATCATTGATTATAGATAAATCGTTAGTTGAGTCATTTGATGAAACGGTAGATGAATCAGAATCTCTTAGAGATGAACCAGAATATAATTCTATATTAGATGCTCCTATTGAAGGTGACTTTTTTATAAAAACTAAAGATAATCCTTTAGTAGTTTATGACGGTAGTAATTCTTTTACCATTGTTAAAGGTAATAGATTTATTATGCCTGCTGTAACTGGAGATATTAGATTAGCAATTACTTGCGATGGGTTACCTGTTCTTAGTGTTGATACTGAACAGATTGGTACTTATATTTTAACTTATACAGCTGTTAGCCCTAGTGGTAATGTTAGTTATAAAGAGATTATCACGGTTCGTGTTGTGGAAGATGAAGAGATTATTAGTTATCCAAAATATGATAGTCCAGGTTTATCTAACGAAGAAATAGAGAATATAACTATAAAATTAGATTTCTCTGACGTACCACAAATGGAATGGTATTATTCAGATATTGTAAATATGTATTCCCAAGGGTTAATGGACGGTGTAACAGAGTCAGAATTTTTTCCTCACAGTACTGTTACACGCGCAGAAGTAGCTTCTATATTACATCGTATTGGTGGTGGGGCCTGTGTACAACCTAATGGTTTATTTAACGATGTGGAAAGTAACTCTTGGTATGCTAATTCTATTGCTTGGGGTTCTAATATGGGAATTTATAACGGTTTTGAAGATGAAAGTTTTAGACCTAATGAGGACATTACTCGTGAGCAAGTGATAACTATGGTTTATAATTATGCTATCTCACAACAACATGATGTTAGTAATTCTAATGCTATTGATAGCTTTAATGATAGCGAGTTAGTTTCTGATTGGGCTAATGGTGCTATGCAATGGGCTGTTGGTAGCGGTATTGTTGGCGGTTGTGATTATAATTATTTAAATCCTCAAGGTAATGCTACTCGCGCTGAAATTTCGGCTATAATTAATAGATTTTTAGTGAATAGTAAATAATTCATAAAGTTTTAGTGAACAATAAAAAAATCCTATGACTTGGATTAGGTCATAGGATTTTTTGTTTAGAGCGCCATTACTTAATACTAATTGTTTTTACATTATATCTTTTCATTAAGTTAGTTAATTTTTCAGCCTCAGCTAATAATTCATCGCTAACTTCTGTCCCATTAGCTGAATTAATTGCATTACTTGATGTAATATCAGAAATTTGTGTAACTCCACATTTAAGAGATGAAAGTACTTGATGTTGTCCGAGTACTATATCAGCTAGTTGTTGATTTAACTGTGTGGAGGTTTCCACTTTAGAAGATATATGTTTAAAAACTTCTGATGTTGTGGCCACAATTTGATTTCCTACTTTAGCACTTGCTACACTTTGGTTTATAACCGTTTCAATCTCTTGTACCTGAGATGAACTTCTAGTAGCTAAATCTCTTATTTCATGCGCCACTACAGCAAAACCTTTACCTGACTCCCCTGCTCTAGCCGCTTCAATTGATGCATTTAGTGCCAATAAATTTGTTTGGCTTGCTATCTCATCTATTATACCTATAAATCTATGCACGCCTTCTGTTGCACATACAATCTCTTCCATAGCTTTTAATAACGCTTCTATTTCAATCAATCCCTCATTAGCAGATTCTTGCATAGTATGTGAAATTGAATTAGTATTTTGTGTAATTGCATTACTAGTTTCAATAGACGTATATAAGCGTTCCATCGAGGATACAAACTCATCAATTACTCGTGCTTGATTTGTTGCACCTAAAGCAATTTCATATGTTGATTGTGCTGAGTGAATGGATTTGTGTGAAACTTGTTTTGCTGAAACTGAGATTTGTTGAAGAGTTTCATTAAACGTAGCTATTACATTATTAATGTTAGTTTTAATCTTATTAAAATCTCCTTTAAATTCTTCATTAATTGGTTCTGTCATATTCCCTTTAGTTACTTTTTCAAGTGCATTATCAATACTTGATATGTAGCTGACCAACATTGTTGTCATAGCTCTAATTGCATCTGCTAACTGGCCAACTTCGTCTTTTGAACTATAAACAATTCTGGCATTTAAGTTCCCTACAGCTAATTCTCTAGCTAATTGCGTCATTTCATTTATAGGTTTAACAATTAATTTCATCAGCATTTCATATACTCTAAATGACAATGCAATGCAAAGTAAAAAAACTACAAATAACACTATAATAACAATACCAATTATATTTGTAATCCCATCCATTAAATCATAACTTGCTTGATTATATACATCAAGTAGGTCATCTAAATTATCAAATACATTCTCAGATATAGGTAAAACTGTAGAGGCTATATAATTTACTAACCCGTCTAAATCTTTTGCTGCTGATAGCTCTAGTAAACGCGCTCTTGTTAATGTTAACTCATTAATATTAGCATTAAGCTCGTTTTCCAGATTAGTATTACTTGCTGCTAAATCTGTAATAATAGCTAGTTCATCATCGATATATCCATGTAAAGTACCAATCCATTCTGTTAATTTAGCACTCTCGGAAGTTGAAGGCTCTAATGCTAACCGATAAAGATTTTTTTGTTCGGCCTCTAAATATAAATATGCACTTATTGCAGAATTCTGTGCTGAATATGTAATCTGATTATACTGTTCCATATTCCTCTTTATAGTTTGAAAACGATTTATTGAAAATAGACTTACTAATGATAAACCTATTATAAAAATAACTAACACTCTTGTTAATCTTTGTTTTAATGTCATACTATTCATATATACCCCCAATTTGATAAATAATCAATCGTTCTATCTCATCTAATTAACTAAGTACTTACAGTATTTATATAATACCATATTATGGCAAGGTAGTAAACAATTTTACATTATAACTTGAATAAATTATTTATAAATTGTTAAGGATATAATAAAGCAAAAGTAGAGTATATTAAGACAAGCTATAATCATATTATAGTACAGGGTTTTTTTATATATTGGGTTTAAAAAAATAATGGAAATCTAATGGAGGTTTTGTCATGAAAAGTTATAAAACAAAAGGTGTCTGTGCGACAGAAATTTTATTCGATGTCAAAGATAATCATATAGTAGATGTGCAATTTGTAAAGGGTTGTCAAGGCAATACATTAGGTCTAACCCACTTACTACGGGGCATGGAAGTTAATGAGGCTATAAATAAACTTAAAGGAATAGACTGCAGGGGACGTGGTACTTCTTGTCCTGACCAAATCGCCCTAGCATTGGAAGAGCATATTAATTCAGAAAAAAAGTAGATTTAGTCTACTTTTTTTTGTTTTGGTAATATAATGTAGTGAAAGTATATAATGTAAGAGGTATTGATCATGGAACTAATAATACAAAAATTTGGCGGTACATCAGTTGCAACAAAAGAATCTCGCATCGCTGTTGTAAAAAAGATAGCTAAAGCATTAAAAGAAGGTGAGCATCCAATAGTAATAGTATCGGCAATGGGACGTTTAGGTGCTCCATATGCTACCGATACTTTGTTGGAATTTGTCAGAAGTAATGCAGGCGATATTGAGGAGAGAGAATGTGATTTATTGCTATCATGTGGTGAAATTATATCTGCTGTTACCATGGCTACTTTATTAAACAAACATGGCATTAAAGCTAAAGCTTTTACTGGTGGGCAGGCTGGTATTATTACTAATGATGATTTTACTCAAGCTGATTTGATACATGCAGAGCCTAAACAACTTTTAGATTGTGTTGCTGAAGGTTTTATTCCTGTTGTTGCAGGATTTCAAGGTGCTACTGAAGATGGGCAGGTTACTACTATTGGACGTGGTGGTAGCGATACTACTGCATCTATGCTTGGCAGCAGTGTTGGAGCTAAAAGAATTGAAATATTTACAGATGTTGATGGCGTTATGACAGGTGACCCTAGAGTTTGTGATAGAGTTCATATTATTCCTGCTATTAGTTATAATGAAGTTTTCCAAATGGCTGATAGTGGTGCAAAGGTTATCCACCCTCGTGCAGTTGAGTATGCTATGCGTGCTAATATACCTTTAGTTATCAAAAATACATTCACTGAAGCAGAAGGTACTTTTATTGTTCAAACTGTTCCACAAATTACTACAGACCAATATTTACAAGAACATCACCATAAAATTGTTAGTAGTGTTGCTCATAGGGTAAATAGAGTTCAATACACTATTGAAGATTCTATTTTTAATGAAATTGACTTACTAGATAAAGTGGCTCGTGCTTCGGTTAGCATTGATTTAATTAATATTTTTCCTACCATGAAAGTATTTACTATAGATGGTGCTAAACAAGAAAAATTAGAAACTCTTCTTGATAAATATAATTATAAATATACTAAAGTTACTAATTGTGCAAAGGTTACTTTAATCGGAGAGCGCATGACAGGCATTCCTGGGGTAATTGCTAGGGCTATTAAAACTCTGACTAAACTAAATGTTAACATTCTTCAAACTGCGGACTCTCTAACTACTATTGCTGTTCTAATTCCAGAGGGAGATTTATCCAAAGTAATTTGTGCTTTGCATGAGGAATTTAATATATAATTGCAGAATTTATATAATAACCATGATAACCGAATAACCCCCCTTAGAGGGGCTTATTATAAGGATAGTTCTACTTTTGGACTATCCAATTATTTATTAAAGATTTTGATTTTATGTATTAAATATTCTTTTTTTCTCCATACTAACAGTAATAAATTAGATGAAGAAAGGGATTATTATGGAACAAGATACACAAGTAGAAAACGAAAATATTAAAGAAATGGGACAGATGCCAGTAAATCCAGCTCGCAGCAATATCCAATGTGTTACAATTATAGGCCAAGTTGAAGGGCAGGTAGCAATGCCTCCTCAAAATAAGACTACAAAATATGAGCATTTGATTCCTCAATTTGTAGGCTTATGTGAAAATCCTGAGATAGAAGGTATTTTAGTAATTTTAAATACTGTCGGGGGTGATGTTGAGGCTGGCCTTGCTCTTGCAGAACTAATTTGCAGTTGCGGCAAACCAGTTGTATCATTAGTTTTAGGTGGTGCACATTCTATTGGAGTACCTATTGCTGTTGCTAGCGACTATTCATTTATTACTCCTAGTTCAACTATGACTATACATCCAGTTAGAATGAGCGGAACTGTGCTTGGAGTAGTTCAAACTTATGAATACTTTGACCAAATGCAAGAGCGTATTGTAGAGTTTGTATCTTCAAATTCTAATATATCATCAGATAGGTTTAGAGAGCTTATGTTGGCTACTGGAAAATTAGCTAAAGATATGGGCACTATTTTAGTTGGGCATGAATCTGTTGAAGAGAAAATTATTGATGAGCTTGGTGGCTTAAAACATGCTCTTGCTAAACTTAAGCAGCTTATTCAGGAAAGGAAAGCAAATGGCACTTTATAGTATTTTACCTGTCACTGAAGATGTGGAAAAGGTTGAATATGTTGAGATAGATTATAATGGGCATCATGTTCTTGCTGCTGTTACTCCAGAAGGCTATAAATTAGAACGGCTAACGTGCTCTAACTTTGAAAACTATCTTGACGAAGGCCTTCAACCTGGCACTTTATTAGATAGTAGACTTATTAATAAGATAATGTAAAAAAAAGCCTCCGTATTTAAACTGTGGAGGCTTTTTGAGTTGCCACTTTTGTTGGCCGCTATATAAAAAGCTTGTATTATTTGGTAATATATAAGATAATAGATATACTTACAAGAATATGTGTATAGTTAAATTTTTTTTAATTATTTTAAGGAAAGATGAGGTGTAATAGATGAAGAAAACGAAAAAGCAACAAGCTAAGCAAAATCAAAAATTAATAACTATTGCAGCAGTTGGTGTAGCTGTATTAGTTATTACTAGTTTATTTACAGACCAGGTTGGTATGCTTGGTATAGCAATTAAAACGATTTTCGCTGGACTATTTGGTATAGGTGGTTATATTCTTCCATTTTATGCTATTTATTTAAGTATCTTAAATGCTCGTCATGGTATTGATAGAGTGTTATATAACTTAGTCCAAATAGTTCCTGCTATTTTATTACTAATGGTTACAATTCATGTAGCTAATTACGACAGTTCGATAGAGCTAGCTACATATTTAACATCTGCTAATTTAGATAATGGCGGTTTTGTTGGTGGTGTTATCTCAAAACTATTATTAACATTAATAGGTTTATACGGTACTTGTATTGTTATTTCAGCTCTAACGGTTATGTGGTTCGTTTGTGTATTTAACAATAATTTTATTGGCCAGATTAAATCTATTTTGCAAAATCCACCGCAAAAAAAAACTGTGAAAAAAACTCCAAGTCGTGCACAAAAATCGGAAAATCTGGACAACCTAGAAAAGCCAGCCAAGCCTGTAAAGCAAGCCAAACCAGCAAAAGTAAAACCGGCTCTAGCAATGCCAGTACTAGAAAAGCCTAGTAAAACTAAAGTTGATAGTGCGGCGCAAAGATTAGAAGATACGTTATTAAGCTTTGGGGTTGAAGCTAAAGTTTTACAAATAAACAAAGGTCCTACTGTTACTAGATATGAACTACAACCTAAACAAGGGGTTAAAGTTAGCAAAATACTTAATTTAGCTGATGATATTGCATTAAATCTTGCCGCATCAGGTATTCGTATTGAAGCTCCTATTCCAGGTAAATCAGCAGTTGGGATTGAAATTCCTAATGAAAAAACTGAAATGGTATATTTAATAGAACTTTTAGGTACTGAAAAATTTAAGAAGTTTCCATCTAAAGTAGCATTTGCAATAGGCAAAGATATTGCTGGTGAAACTATAATTGCTGATATTGCAACTATGCCACATCTATTAATCGCTGGTGCTACTGGCTCTGGTAAGAGTGTTTGTATTAATACTTTAGTAACTAGCATTCTATGCAAATCAACGCCTCAAGAAGTTAGGCTAATTATGATTGACCCAAAAGTAGTTGAACTTAGCATCTACAATGGCATTCCGCATCTGTTAGTACCTGTAGTTACAGAGCCTAAAAAAGCTTCTGGTGCACTTAACTGGGCTGTTGAAGAGATGGATAAGCGATATAATTTATTTTCTTCTAAAACAGTACGTGACATAAAAAGTTATAATGAAAAAGTAAATGACCCTAGCCTTACAATACCACAAATTGTTATTATTATAGATGAGCTTGCCGACCTTATGATGAGTTGTTCAAAAGAAGTGGAAGATTCTATTTGTAGATTAGCACAAAAAGCTAGAGCTGCGGGCATTCATTTAATCATTGCCACACAACGCCCTTCTGTAGATGTAATTACGGGTGTAATTAAAGCCAATATTCCATCTAGACTAGCATTTGCTGTATCTTCTGGAATTGATTCAAGAACTATTTTGGATATGAATGGTGCTGAGAAACTACTTGGCAAAGGTGATATGCTATTTAATCCTATGGGTGCTATTAAACCATTGCGTGTACAAGGTGCTTATATATCTGATAAAGAAGTACTAGCTATTGTAGAAGACCTTAAAGCTAGAGGTGGTACTCAGTACAGCCAAGAAGTTTTAGCTAGCATTGAGGGGACGGCGGAGCCTGTAGCGATTAAAACTGATGATATGTTAATTGACCAGGCTACTAACCTTATTTCTGGTAGAGATACAATTTCTATAGCTACTTTACAAACTAGTTTAGGCGTTAGTAATTCTCGCGCTTCTAAAGTTATGAATGAGTTGGAATTATTAGGTTTAGTAAGCCCTGGCTTAGGAATAGGCAGACCTAGGAAGGTGCTTAATCAACTTCATGCTCATAGTAAAGGTGCGTAAGCTACTATTTTAAAAGGGGTATTTTTATGAAATCTGATATTGAAATTGCACAAGCAGCAAATATGTTGCCTATTGCAAAAATAGCAGCTAAAGCTGGTATAGACAAGCAGTATATTGAGCAGTATGGTAAGTACAAAGCTAAAATTAGTAATGCAATTTATGAGAGTGTGCAAGAGCGTAAAGATGGTAAATTAGTGTTAGTTACCGCAACAAACCCAACTCCAGCGGGTGAGGGTAAAACTACTATTACTGTAGGATTAGGACAAGCGTTTGGTAAGTTAGGCATTAAGTCTATAGTCGCTTTACGCGAACCGTCGCTTGGGCCTTGTATGGGAATAAAAGGTGGGGCAGCAGGTGGAGGGCTGTCTCAGGTAGTTCCTATGGAGGATATTAATCTGCATTTTACTGGTGATATTCATGCCATAGGAGCGGCGAATAATTTATTAGCTTCTATGATTGATAACCATATCCATCAAGGTAACGAATTATGCATTAACCCTAAATCTATTACGTTTAAAAGATGTGTTGATTTAAACGACCGCGCTTTAAGAGAAGTTATTGTGGGACTCGGTCCTGCGATTAATGGTACAGTGCGCCAAGATGGCTTTATGATTACTGTTGCTTCTGAAGTTATGGCTATTTTGTGTTTAGCTAACGACTTAGAAGATTTAAAAACTAAACTGGGGCAAATTATTATTGGGTATACTTTTAAAGGAGACCCTGTTACTGCTAGCGATTTAAAAGCTAATGGCGCGATGGCTACGTTATTAAAGGATGCGATTAACCCTAATTTAGTTCAAACTTTAGAAAATACTCCTGTGCTTATGCATGGTGGTCCTTTTGCTAACATTGCACACGGCTGTAATAGTTTAAGGGCTACCAAGCTTGCTCTTAAGCTAGCTGATATTACTGTTACCGAATCAGGCTTTGGAGCTGACTTAGGGGCTGAAAAATTTATGAATATAAAATGTAAGAAAGGCGATTTAAAGCCTGATGTAGCTGTTTTAGTAACAACGGTGCGCGCTCTTAAGCATAATGCTTACGTTGCTAAAGACGATTTAACTACAGAAAATATTGATGCTTTAACTAAAGGGACTGACAATTTAGTTCGTCACATTAATAATCTTAAAAAGTTTGGAGTGCCTATTGTTGTTGCTTTAAACTCTTTTATATCTGATACAAATGCGGAGATTGCAGTTATTAAACAAGTGTGTGAAAGAGAACAAGTACAGTTTGCTGTTGCAAGAGTTTGGGAGCTAGGCGGCGAAGGTGGTGTGGAACTTGCTAACACTATTTTACACGTTTTATCTAATGAACAAGCGCAGTTCAAATATTTATATGCAGATGACATTAGTATAGAAGAAAAAATTAAAACTATTGCTACATCTATTTATGGTGCTAGTGAAGTTATATTTGAAGCTGACGCAAAAAAATCTATTGCTTCGTTAGAAAAGCTGGGTTTTTCTAACTTACCAATTTGCATGGCTAAAAATCCAGCCTCTTTTTCTGATGACCCTAACTTACTAGGAAGTCCAACAGGATTTACTACAACAATTAAAGAAGTTAGAGTTTCAGCTGGAGCGGGCTTTATTGTAGCTCTTACAGGCAGCGTTATGATTATGCCTGGGTTACCAAAAAAACCTTCAGCGCAGCTATTAGACATAGATGCTAAAGGCGTAGTAACTGGATTATTCTAATGCATTATTTTACAAGAAACTCATACGCTAGTCTATTTTAGAATAGCCAAATTATTGGCATACTCTAATAATGATATTTTCAGAGGAGAGTTATATATGGAAACTAAAATTATAAGTGGAACCGAAATTTCGACTGCAATTAAAGATGAATTAAAAGACGAACTAGAGCGTTTAAGTATTACTCCTACTCTTGCAGTTGTTTTAGTTGGCGATAACCAAGCTTCTAAAGTTTATGTATCTAATAAGGAAAAGGCTTGCCATCAGATAGGAATAAAATCTATGTCATACACTTTGCCTGCAGATTCTACGCAAGAGGATGTTTTAGACTTAATAGAAGTGTTAAATGCAGATAAGAATGTTGATGGCATTTTAGTCCAGCTACCTTTACCAGCTCATATTGATGAGCATAAAGTAATTCAAGCAATTGATGAGACTAAAGATGTAGACGGCTTCCACTTAAAAAACGTGGGTGCTTTATTAGTTGGCACAGATGGTTTTGTAAGTTGCACACCAGCTGGAATTATTGAGCTATTAAAAAGAAGTAATATTGATGTGGCGGGCAAAAAATGCGTTATAGTTGGTCGTAGTAATATAGTAGGCAAACCTATGTGTCAACTGCTACTACGCGAAAATGCTACAGTTGTTATGTGTCATTCGTATACGCCATCTTTAAAGGAAGAAACTCAGCAGGCTGATATTGTAGTTGTTGCTACAGGTAAAAGAAATATTGTTACAGGTGATATGATAAAACCTGGTGCTGTTGTTATTGACGTTGGCATTAACCGTGATGAGAACGGTAAATTATGTGGCGATGTAGACTTTAATTCTTGCCAAGGAATAGCATCGTGGATTACACCTGTACCTGGCGGAGTTGGTCCTATGACAATTGCCATGCTTATGCAAAATTGTGTAAGAGCCGCTAAACAAAGGAGGATTTAAAAATTGACCGTAGCATTCGTATCATTAGGATGCGATAAAAATTTAGTAGATAGTGAGCATATGCTAGGTCTGCTTCATAAAGCAGGCTTTAGCCTAATAAGTGATGAAGCAGCAGCTGAAGTTTTAGTTGTTAACACTTGCTGTTTTATAGAGGATGCGAAACAAGAGAGCATCGAACAAATACTAGATGTCGCAGAATATAAGAAAATTGGAAATTGTAAAGCATTAATCGTTACGGGTTGTATGGCCCAACGGTATAAAGAAGAAATATTAACTGAAATGCCAGAAGTTGATGCAGTTATTGGCACAACTTCATATGATAAGATAGCAGAAGTTGCTAAACAGATTTTAGAAGTTAAAGGGGTGGCAATTCAACAGTTTGAGGAAATTAACAAACCTCATTTAGAGGAAATGCCTAGAATTTTAACTACTCCTGGCTATTTTGCTTATGTAAAAATCGCTGAAGGGTGTGATAATAAATGCACTTATTGCGTAATTCCTTCATTAAGAGGTAAGTTTAGAAGTAGACCGCAGATACAAATTTTAAAAGAAGTACAAAAACTCGCTAAAGATGGTGTTGCGGAAATAATTTTAGTTGCACAAGACACTACTATGTATGGTCATGATTTAAATAATAATGAAAGCCTTGCTAAATTAATTCATGAATTATCAAAAATAGAGGGCATACAATGGATTAGAATACTATATTGTTATCCTGAAAATATAACTGATGAGTTAATCGAACAAATCCGCACTAATGATAAAGTATGTAAATATTTAGATATGCCTATTCAACATTGTGCAGATAGCATTTTAAAACGTATGGCTAGAAAAAGTAGTAACAAGCAACTTAGGGAAACTATTACAAAGCTAAGAACTGCTGTTCCAAACATTGCTCTTCGTACAACGTTAATAGTAGGTTTTCCTGGGGAAACTAAGCAAGATTTTAAAGAGCTATGCGACTTTGTAGCAGATATAAAGTTCGATAGACTTGGAGTCTTTACGTACTCTCAAGAAGAGGGTACCCCAGCTGCTAACATGCCTAATCAAATTGATGAGGAAACTAAACAAGAGCGAGAAGAAATTATAATGGAAATACAAAGCGAGGTTGTATCACAACTAGCTCACGATAAAATCAATACAGTAATGACCGTTGTTGTAGACTATAAATTAGCAGACGAAGATGTGTACTCTTGCAGAACTTATCAAGATGCACCTGATGTAGACTCTGAGGTTTTTATAGACTATGAGGGAGAATTGCTTTCAGGCGACTTTATAAACGTAAAAATTAAAAACTCAGTTGGATATTATTTGACCGGTGAAGTAATAGAAAAAATATTATAGATATTAAAGAGGTGACGGAGTGAATATTGCAAATCAACTTACAATGCTAAGAATTGTCTTAGTGTTTATATTTATGGCAGTTATATGGATACCAATGTTTGAACTTACTACAACTTTATGGATTGCTCTTGCGATTTTTGTAGTAGCTAGTTTTACAGACTTTCTTGATGGCTATATTGCACGAAAACTAAACTTAATCACTAATCTTGGCAAATTTATGGACCCACTTGCAGACAAAATGTTAGTGACAGCAGCTATGATTGCCCTTATATATTTAGGGCCTAACATTCCTAATGGTATATTACCAGCTTGGATTGTGCTTCTAATATTGCTTAGAGAATTCGCAGTATCAGGGATAAGACTTGTGGCGGCTAGTCAGAGTGTAGTTCTTGCTGCAAATGGGTTAGGTAAACTAAAAACAGTCGTACAAATGATTATGATTGGGGTTTATCTTTGTCCAATTTCAAACAATTTTTTAATTACCTTAGCTTTAATTCTCGCATATTTGGCTCTAATTTTAACTATTGCATCTGGAGCAAAGTATATTTTAGATAACACACATGTATTTTGGGAGGGATAGCTAAAAATATATTTTAAAGTAATCTTAATTTTAGGCATATCTAAAGTTAAGATTACTTATATATTAAGAGGAGGTTATAATATGAACGTAATTGCAGATTTTAAGCCACAAACTCAAATTAAAGGATATTATTTATGTAAAGTAAAACAAGTATTAAAAAATAAAAATGGGAAGGACTTTCATTCATTAAAACTTCAAGATGCTACAGGTATAGTTGATGCTAAAATATGGTCTTTGCATAATGGAATTTGTGAATATGAAAGTAATCAAATTCTTTACATTGAAGGGGAAGTTGTTTTATTTCAAGAACAATTACAATTAAATGTATTTAAACTTCAAATTGCTAAAGAAAGTGAGTTCGACATTTCAACTTTAATTCCCCATACTAGACAAGATGTTAAAAACTTAGAAGACCATTTATATATGCTTATTGATGAAATTGAAGATTGTTATATTAAAGCTCTTTTAGAGGGCATTTTTTATGAAGATAATATTCATGATAAATTTATTACACACTCAGCAGGCAAGTCTGTGCATCATGCCCATCTAAATGGGTTATTAGAACATACTGTTGCTGTTACTGAAATTGGTAAACACCTTTGTAATTTTTATGAACAAGTAAATAAAGACCTAGTTATAGCAGGATGTTTACTGCATGATATTGGTAAGCTACGAGAACTATCAGGTTTTCCTCAAAATGATTACACGGATGAGGGGCAACTGTTAGGTCACATTGCTATGGGCTATGAAGTGCTTATAGGTGAAATTGCCAAGCACAAAGACTTTCCACAAGAGTTGGCATTATTACTAAAACATATTCTACTTTCTCACCATGGAGAATTTGAATACGGTTCGCCGCGAAGACCAAAATGTATTGAAGCTATGATTGTTCATTTAGCTGACTATACTGATTCGCGTATTAAAATGGTAGAAGAATTTATTTCTTGCTCTAATGAAGAAAAATATGTTGGATACCACAAACTATTAAATAGGAATATTAGAAAAACTAATTATCCTCCTAAAAATAAGGAGTAACTATGGATAAAAATCAAGATTATACATTAGAAGTAATAGATATTAACAATGATGGCGCTGGCGTAGGCAAGTATAATAACTTTACAGTATTTATACCCAACTGCGTTAATGGCGATGTTGTTGACGCAAAAATTATTAAAGTGAAAAAAAGTTATGCGATTGGTAAATTAATTAATATAGTAACACCATCGCCTTTAAGAACAAATGAATTATGTGTGCAGGCAAGTAAATGCGGTGGTTGTCAACTCCAGCATATTAACTATGATGCACAATTAGAATTTAAACAAAAGCGAGTGCGCGATTGTATGGAGCGCATTGCTAAAATTAAAAATATTCCCGTATTACCCACAATTGGTATGCAAAATCCTAGTAATTATCGTAATAAAGCTCAGTACCCTATAAAAAATGTAGATGGGGTTGTGCAAATTGGTTTCTTTGCTAAAAAAAGTCACCGGATTGTAGAATCGAATGAGTGTATTATTCAAGATGCTAGAAATGCTAAAATAGTGGAAGTAATACGGTTGTTTTTACTAGAACAAAACATTTCGATTTACGATGAAATGTCTCACAAAGGTTTAGTGCGCCATCTGCTGATTAAGTCTAGTTTTCATCTTAATCAAATAATGGTATGCCTTGTTATTAACGGAAAGAAATTGCCTAAATCAGATTTATTAGTTAAGCAGTTATGTGAAATTGATGGTGTTTGTAGCATTGTGATTAATAATAATACAAATAAAGGGAATGTTGTTTTAGGGGATAAAGTTTGTGTACTTTATGGCAAAGACTTTATTGAAGATAAAATCAGCGAATTAGTATTTAAAATTTCTCCGCTATCGTTTTTTCAAGTTAACCCTACTCAAACTGAAATCTTATATAATAAGGTACTTGAATTTGCTAACTTAGCCGGCGATGAAATCATTTTGGATTTATATTGCGGGATTGGGACCATTTCATTATTTTTAGCGAAAGCCGCAAAAAAGGTTTATGGAGTGGAAGTTGTAAGTATGGCTATTGATAACGCTATTGAGAATGCCCAAATTAATGGTATTGATAATGCAGAATTTATTTTAGGCAAAGCTGAAGATGCAGTACCTGATATTAAGGCGGATGTGGTAGTTGTTGACCCACCTCGCAAAGGGTGTGATGAGTCGGTTCTTAAATCTATTGTGCAACTATCGCCTAATAAAATTATTTATGTATCTTGCGACCCTGCTACTTTAGCTAGAGACGTAGCCTTTTTAGATAAAAATGGCTACAATGTTGATATTGTTCAACCTATTGATATGTTTCCTCATACTACTCATGTGGAGACGGTAGTATTGTTATCTAGGAATTAATATAGGAATCGATATAATCAAAACACAAAAAAGCTCCTAAGCCTTTATAGACTTAGGAGCTTCTTGCTATTTAAAAAATTAAATACTAAAGTACTGTTGCTTAATGGTATCATCCAAAGGAACAATAGTAGCATTGTTAACAAAATAAACTTTATTACAAAGCTTCTCTAAGTACTCATGCTGATGACTAGTTAATAGCAAAGTTTTTCCTTGACTTACTAACTGTGACAAAACATTAGTAATATCTTTATTAGTTTGAAAGTCTAGAGCATTATATGGCTCATCGAGAATTATAAGCTGTTGATCTTCCATAATAGCTTGCGCTATACCAAGCTTCTGTTTCATTCCACTAGAATACTTCTTTACAGGAACTTTCGACGTAGGGTCAAGTCCCACCAACTCCATAATATTCTTTATAGCGCTATCGTTTATTGTGGAATTTATTTCAGCTAAAAGCTTTAAGTTTTTAAAGCCAGAATAGAAGTCGATATACCCCGGAGAGTTAATAAAGATGCCTACATTAGATGGAAACTTTCCTTCTTTACCCCCAACAGGTTCGCCAAATACTTTTACTTGTCCTTTATCAACTGGTAGAAGTCCTACCATTAGTTGAAATAATACGGATTTTCCAACGCCATTGTGTCCAACAAATCCAACGCATTCCCCGTGTTGGATTTCTAGGTTAATGTCGTTATATAAATTTCTTCCTTTAAATGATTTATACATATTTTTAATTTCTATTACTGCTGCCATAATAATACTCCTTTATTATAAATTGGACTTGTTAACTTAATGAATGAAAAGGTTTAGATCTACCTTGTGTAACAATGAGTACCGAAGTAATCGAGGTTATCCGGGATGTGGGGCAAAGCCCCTGGACCCCAAACTTTCATATTAAATTAACATAGCCTATAAATTAGTTATAAATATAAAAATCTTACAATTTGATATACTGAAGATACACTAAGTGGTAGGAATATCAAAAAGCTTACTAAAAATGAAACGATAGTGTTGTTTGTTAATTTGTTTAGTAGTTTATTTAATACATATAATATATATAGCTCTAAAGGCTTCGCCACACAAACTATACCAATTACTATCCCCCAAGAAATGTGTGGTATATTAAAGTATTCTGGTAAAAACGTTACTAATGAAGAGCTAACGTCGAATTTAAATAACCAGTAAATTAAGCTACTTGCAATAACTAGTGCTATATAACCTAGTAAGTATTGAGCTAAAAATAAGTTCATCTTTTTTTCTATAACTTTATTCCAGTTTGCTACACTCTTATATCTAAACTTCATTAAATCGTTTTTTGAATCTCTTTCTTTATCTATAAAGCTACTAATTAAAAACATAGGAATAAAATATAGTAATGCAAACAGCAAAAGTTCTACCAAGTCAAAATTAGTTTTAGAAAATCCTTTAAAGTGTATAAATAAATAATCCGCCACACTATAGTTGTTAATTATAGCATTAAGTAGTAGTATTATTACTATAAATAAGGAACTATACGTTTTAGATAGACTTAGATTTATTCCTTTAAGTATTGTTATAGCTGATGTTGTAAGCATAATTAATAATAAAATTTCATACATAAACTTCCCTATAACTAAGCAGGCATGGTGGAATATAAAATAGTTATTTGGAAAAAATATCGCTAAGATAGATTCATCTACACTAGTATAAAATCCAAACATTGTGGTTAATAAGATAATCCCTATACTTGTTAAATATACCCCCGACGAAAATTTATTATAAATATAAGCCATGATTTGGTATAAAAATAAGCTGCCAAGCCACAAATATAGGCTTACTATAACTACACCTGTGGCTGGGTTTGCAAATGCATTGTATAATGCTTCTCCTAGGAAGTCGTATGATTGCCCATTAAAAACTAACTGCCAAGTTAAATGTCCACTTGATTGTATTACTATTAAGGCAATATGTAGCAAAATTAATATTCCAAATTTAATACCCATTGCAATAAATTTAATAGCGTTATAGTGGTTTTTATTTGACATTCTTACTAGTTCTATATCAGATGTATTTTTAATATTACTAGTAATAAACATAATTATAAAGAAAAAGTATCCATAGATTAAATAGTTATGATTAGCTAGGCTATATAAAACAAACTCTGCAACAGACATATTGTAGTGAATGGCTTGTGGTAAGTTTGTGCCAATAATAAAACTAAATATAAGTAGTAAAAATACCATAGCTTTATAGCTTTTGTCTTTTAGTATCTCTCGTTTAATTAAATTAGTAGTTATCATATAGTAATCCTTTTCTATACTTTAATCCTATATTAGTCACAACAATTACAATTATAAAGCTTACTATACCAATTACATAAATATAGTTTGTCATAGCAGATGGCTTTAACCTATTAAGAGTGATAGATGTTGCTAAGCTAATTTGTGGGATTCTAAGTAAGGCTGTAACTAAGTTTTCGCAGTGGAAATATGCAAATGGTAATAATGTTATTACAAAGTAGTTATCTAAATTAGTAGCAAGTAAGCTACTGAATAGTATAAACAATGATGAAGCAAATGCAAGCCATGCACTCCATATAACGCCAAATAGCATCGGGGAATTAACTTGCATTTCACCAAACGGATAATTCTGCAGGTTATTATTGGTTGCATTAGGTTCTGAAAATGATAGAACTAGGATTAATACGGTAACAAATATACAAAAAACAGTTATACTGGCTGCAAGCATAGCTTGTACAATTTCTTTAGTCATAATTAAGCGTCTGCTTTTTCTAATGCTAGCATAATTTATGAAACCTTCTTTTAACTTGGCATATAATACAAATGAAAATGGGGCAACTGCTATAAGTGGTAAAAAATACGTTACATATTCTCCACCCCAATGCCAAACTTCTAGTGGATAGTTTACTACAGAGTTATTTTGTATTAAATAACAACACACTGAATAGTAAATTGTAGTTAATAAATAAGTTATAAACATCGGTAGTCGATATTCTTTTAGTGATATTTTCACAATGTTCCTCCTTTAAAATTTTTACTCTTGTTTCATTAAATATAAAATAAATATAAAAATGTTTTTATTAAATTTTTATTATCTATTTATTAAATTAGCCTTTAGTAAAATAATTCTTTTTATCTTACTAAGTCCATAAGCAATTAACTTACTTCCCCTATCTTATAGTATACAACCCCTATCTTAATTTTAAATTAAATGTATCTTAAATATTAAATAAAATTTTATAAGCAAAAATTAATCGAAAGAATTTCAGTGTTCAACTTATAGAGAGATTCTAAAGTAGCAAAACTAATTAATACGCAAGGAACTTTTGACACTCCCCACGCCTCAAGGCGGGGGATTCTAAAGTGATTAAAGGGCAAATTCATTTCTGCTAGCCCAGTATGACCTTTAGCTAAGGGTATGCCATTACCCCTCCTAGGGCAGAACATATAGTTCCCTAGGCAGATATACTATTAACATATATCCAAGCTACAACATATATTTATTGCACCAACCAAGTCTCGATGCCCTGTGTACCCACAGCTACATGCATAATGCCTATCTTTTGCCTTATTTCTTAATCCACACATCGGGCAGGTTTGTGAGGTATATGCAGGGTTTACATATTCAACCTGTATGCCTGCTAGCTTAGCCTTATATTCTATAAATTGTGATAAACGATAAAACGACCAATTATGCAAGTTTTTGTTGTTTTTACGACTTGTTCTTGTCGTGTTTCTAATATTATTTAAGCATTCTAACTTAATTACAGAAACATTATTTTGCAATGCAAAATTTACTACTTCTCTACTATACTGATGGTCTTTGTCTTGCATAATCCTATTTTCTTTATCATTTATCTTTTTTATAGCTTTAACCTTTTT
Organism: Candidatus Parepulonipiscium sp. PG-Nuni2H_MBin01; assembly: GCA_001994995.1. GTDB lineage: Bacteria > Bacillota > Clostridia > Lachnospirales > Cellulosilyticaceae > Parepulonipiscium > Parepulonipiscium primum. The sequence goes on from MDJM01000050.1 coordinate 24,319, forward strand.
AGCTTTTCCTAACTCTTTTCGTCTACCGCTAAACTCTCTGCGTATTGTTTTATTTTCCCTACCATTACCTATAAATTTTACCTTTCCATTGCTTGTTACACATACTGCGGGGACTTTTATTCCTAAGTCAACGCCCATTGTATTTTCGCCTGATGTTGATGCCTTCTCAGGAATATCTACAGTTATTTGAGCCATATATTTATTACCTTTTTTGCTTATACGCAACGTTCCTCTCTTATTTTCTAATAGATTTTTTATTCGGGTAGGAATTTTTGCCTTCACTGAAATTTTAGTACATTTTTTTCTCCATACAGGAAATGAAATAGTATTCTCTTCTATAGTATAGTTTTGATTATTCCAAATACATATAGGCTTTTTTAAAACAGCTAGTGTTTTGTTTGTCCCACTTAGAAATTTTTTATAAATACTTTTAGCTTCTCTTATGCACTGATTTTTAATAGCACTTGGCAATAATGCACTAAAGTCGGCTGTGCTCAGCTTTAAGAATTCTCCTACTTCATTCATTCTAGCTGTTAGATTGTTTATTGTAGCTATAAATTCCTTAAAGGTCTGCATCAACAGATGTTGTTGTGCAAAAGTTGGGACTAATTTTACCTCAATTGTTAATTGCATATTTTACCTCCCCTCTTATCATCTTGGTTCTGCTAAATTAGGTATGAAAATTTACTTAAAGCTCTTGTTTTTGACCCCCACCTCGTACCTCGACACCTCCCCTTGTAGTCGCTCCTTTTAAGGAGGTATACCAGCTTTACAGGGGGCCATTTTTCATATTAAATACCAGCACCTATCATCTTTGAGATGTTTTTTGACTTTCAATATATTGCTTTACTACAGAAAGCGGTGCTCCTCCTATCGTTGTGATAAAATAACTATTTGTCCACAAGGTGGGTAGTTTAGTTTTAAGGTATGGAAATTCTTCTCTTAGTACTCTTGAGCTTTTTCCTTTAATATGTTTTATAACCTTATGAACTCCATACTGAGGGTCTACCTCTAATAACAAATGTACATGGTCTGGCATTATTTCCATTTCCAATATATCAACTTTTAAAGTAGTGCAACTTTCTCTTATAAGTTCCTTTAGTCTATGCTCAACTTCTCCTACTAATACTTTACGACGATACTTTGGACACCATACTATGTGGTATTTACAAGAATAAACTACGTTTTTATTAGACTTATATAATTTTTCCATACTTGACATTATATATGATGTATCTGCATAATACAAGCTATAATAGGAAAAAATTAACTCGCCTTATATCCCCATAGCTAAAGCAAGGGGCTTTACGGCGTATTCGGTAA
>MDJM01000051.1 GCA_001994995.1 Candidatus Parepulonipiscium sp. PG-Nuni2H_MBin01
AGCGCTAGTTTTAAGTACAATATAGGTTGTAGCTTCTTTAGCCCCCCTATCATACATACCCGTATAGTTTACAATTCGCTCCAACATTTCCTCGGCCAACTGCTGCCCTGTAACATCATAATCGTTAGGGAAATAAAATACTTCCGCGCCATGTGCAGATGAATATTCGGAAGCATTATTATGAATACTAATAAATAAATCTGCTTCAATTTCGTTAGCTAAAGCAGTTCTTTCATTTAAAGTAGAATATACATCATCTTCACGAGTCATATAAACTTTAATATCTGACTCAGCTTCTAGTAAACGTTTAATTTCTAAAGTTTGTGTCATGTTAACGTCTTTTTCCATAAGCCCTGCATCGTTAATAGCACCGCTATCAATTCCTCCATGACCGGAGTCTAACATAACTATTTTATCATACTTTTCTTGTGGACGTAACAATGTAATTTTTACGTTATTATCTATTGTTGTCATATCATAAGTATAAATTGTGTTTTCTGTTATAATAAATTTAGTTGTGCCATTAGTTGTAACTGTTTCTATGCTAGATACGGCATCATCATCCGAAATAGTTTTCATAGTTGATGGATATAAATGCGAATAATCCCCTCCTAAATCGATTGTAATCATTTTTTCGCGGTAATCATCTATAACGGTAATTTTTGAAGTGTTAATTTCACCTGCTAAATTAAAAGTTAAGCTGTTAGACCAGTTATCATAAGATAAGTTAGCTGAAGAACTTAAAAATAACTGACTTTCATATGTAGTAGTATCAATAATAGACGGTGTAGTTAGATTTGCATACGAGTATGCGCTGTCCTTGTCATAAGTAGTGTTATTAATGTAATTCATATAAGCGTTATTGCTATAAGCGCTATTATCGATTGAAGAAGCGGTGGCTACTGTGTATAAGGAGTTGGTTGAAATGCTAACACTACGCTCAACGTTATTCCACGCAACATCACAGTTCATCTGTTCTGCAATAAATCTTACAGGTACCATAACTTTATTATTAATCATAGTTAACGGCATCCCAAGAGCAACTTCATTACCGTTTACTAAAGCAGTGTAGCTACCATATTGTAGAACTACAGATATGCCTTTGTAGTAAATGTAGGCTTTCTGTTCTTCATAGTTCCATGAAACAGTGGCACCTAGTGGCTCAAAAACCTCTCTTATAGGCACAAGCACCGTATCATCTAGTTGTACGGCTGGCGTTAATGGTAGTAGAATATGTTTATTATCAACATAAATGCTAATTTGTTCAGATGAATATTGTCCGGCGTATGCAGTAGCGAAAACAGCACTAGGATTTAAACTACTAGCTACCATAGATGCAATTAATAGTCCCCTCATGTGTTTCTTAATCATTATTACTCCCCCTTTAGGTTTTATATTAAATGCTTTTTAATTCATTATAACAGACTATTACGTTTATTGCATTAATGATATTAAATTTTAATTTAACTGTAACATTACACAACAAAAAGACAACGACTAATCGCTGCCTTTTTGCTATTTATAAGTCTAATTAATCCACAGTTCTAACTAATCTTACAGAGTTAAGAATGTTATCTCCACCTTCGCCTTCTGCTTCGCTCTCAAGATGTTTTTGAGAAAATCTTACGCCACCAGCACCATGACTATCGTTACCTGCGTTGTCTACAGCGTAACCAAATGCTACGTACCAAGCGAAATATTCAGTTGGGTCTTGAGGGCTAAAGTAAGCTGAAGTACTGGTCCAGTAGTAGTAAAACTCGTTTTCTTCAAGTTCAGTAGTAGTAAAGTATGCAGGGTCAATAGCAGGGTAATAACCGCTGTAATCTACAACCGTTTGCAATTCTTTAACATCAGGTAAGCGCCAATCATCATAGCCAGCGAATTCATAAGCTTCAGCTATTTTAAGTGCATCTTCCCAATCTACAGCTTCGCCAATGTCATCAGCCATCCACATAAGACCAGTAGATAAGTCGGTGATAGTGCCATCGCCATTGTCAACTAAATCGTTAGCAGCATATTCATCGCCACGAACAGCGCGTACGTTTTTGCCCATTGCTGGAGCTGATTCTGCTATATAAGCTTTGATATGTCCAGTCGCATGGTTTACACCAAATGCAACGCCTGACCTAGCACCTTCAGCTTCAACTAAGTAATAATTGCTAGACCAAAACTGACCTTCGTCTTTAGAAATGCTACTTTCACCTGTACCTTCTGGTGGAGGAGGAGTATCGCCATCTACCGGAGGAAGAGCTTCGCCATCTACTGGAGGTCTAGCTTCGCCATCTGCTGGAGGTCTAGCTTCACCATCTACTGGAGGAAGAGCTTCGCCATCTGCTGGAGGAAGAGCTTCGCCATCTACTGGAGGTCTAGCTTCGCCATCTAACGGAGGAGGAGTTTCGCCATCTTCGCTATCAATAGGAGCTATACCTTGTGGTGCACCACCTTGTGGACCGCCGTTTTGTGGACCACCATTTTGTGGACCGCTATTTTGTGGACCACTACTTGTGCTAGAATCAGGCATAATAAAAAAGCTTACGTCTATGTAAGGCCATCCTACAGAAAAGTCGCTAATAGAAAATAGCTCATCAGCAGTAGGAAGTCGCCAATCATCATATCCCGCAAGTTCTAGGCTTTCGCAATACTCCATAGCTTGTGACCAAGTCATTTTGCTATCAATAGGAATTTCTTGCCACATTAAACCAGTGTTGTTATCAGTGATAGTTCCATCACCATTATTCGTAAACGAGAATTCAAGGCTATCATAGTCAGCATCTTGACCGTAGTAAGCATCGTAAGAATCCGTAGTTTCTATTATATTACCATCCTTATCAGTGGATGTTGTTTGACCAGTTGTTACAACTTTAGAGTTACCAGTGTATTCGCTAGCAAACAATGTAGGTGTTGCCATTAAAGAAGTAGCTAGTGCTATTGCCATAAATTTTTTCATATTAATCTTCCTTTCAGAAATTTATTTGTAAGGCAATACTACTAGCTTTACCTAAAGTGTACCTAAAGCGGATTATAAATTAATAGGCAGAGTAGTAAAAAAATATAAAATTAATTAAACTACTCTTTATAACATCTTTAACTCATTAAAACTCACTTAAGGTTACTGAAATTTAATAGAAGCTAACTAAAGTTTAAGAAAATCTGCTTCTGTTAAAATTGCAATTCCTAACTCAATAGCTTTTTGATTTTTGCTAGATGCTGATTCTCTATCATTGTTAATGAGGAAGTCAGTTTTTTTGCTAACTGCGCTAGCAACTTTACCACCACGATTTTCTATTTCTTCTTGAAGCTCTTTTCTATTTGAAAATTTCATTAAATCGCCAGTAATAACAAAAGTTTTTCCGTTAAGGCTAGAATTATCATCAAGTTGAGGTGGCTCTTCAAATTCAATTTGGGTTAGTAAGCTTTCTATTAAATCTTTATTTTCAGCAGTATTAAAGTAATTAAAGATTTCAGTAGCCGTAGTTGGACCAATGCCGCTAATTTGTTGCAGTTGCTCTTGTGTAGCAGATTGCAATTTGCTTAGGTTATAGCCAAAGTGTCTGCACAATAGTTTAGAAGTAGAAACGCCAACTTGAGGTATTCCTAAGGCATATACAAACTGGTGCAAGTGGACTTTGCGCGAATTATTAATAGCATCCACTAATTTTGTATAAGACTTTTCACCAAACCCATCTAGTTCAAGAATTTGTTGTTTATAATTAGCTACTTGATATAATGAGCTTAAGTCAGTTAACATATTTTGTAGCTTTAACAAAGTTGCTTCTGAAAGGCCACTAATATTCATAGCATTACGACTAACAAAGTGAACAAATGACTTAAGTTGCTGAGCGCTGCATAAAACGTTTGTGCAATATAAGTGCTTAGTAGATTTTAGCGTTTCAATAGCAGTAGCAGCACCGCATACCCCACAAGTTGAAGGGATTTCAACAGGGCCTGAGCATGTTAGATTATCAGCAATTTGCGGGATAACCATATTAGCTTTATACACCGTTACAGTGTCGCCTACGCCTAATTGCAGTTGTTCAATGATGCTAATATTGTGAACGCTAGCACGCTCAATACTAGTACCTTCTAAGTCAATTGGCTCAAATACAGCAACAGGGTTGATTAAGCCAGTTCGAGATGTATTCCACTGAATTTCTTTAATGGTAGTTTCTTTTAATTCATCTTTCCACTTAAAAGCAATTGAATCTTTAGGGAATTTAGATGTAGAGCCTAAGCTTGCACCATACTCAATATCATCATAAGTTAAAACTAAACCATCTGAAGCAAATTTTTGAGAAGAAACACTATCCATAAACATATCAACAGCAATGCTAACGTCTTGTGAGTCAACACTCATATACTCAACTACATCAAAACCTTGCTCACTAAGCCAATCTAATTGCTCACTTTTAAGCTTACCTATAGGTTCCAAAATAGAAAATGCCATAAACTTTACATTCCGACTAGCCGCTATTTCTGAGTTTAGTTGACGCACAGTTCCGCTACATAAATTGCGAGGGTTTTTATATTTCTCGTCTAACTTTTCATTAATTTTATCAAACTCAGCAAACTCGATAACAGCTTCACCGCGAACAACAAGCTTATCTTTAAAAGCAATTTTAAGAGGAACGTTACTAAATACTTTAAAGTTGTGAGTGACATCTTCACCAACGCTACCATTACCTCTAGTGATAGCTTGCAAAAGAACTCCATTTTCGTACGTGCAAACAATAGTAAGCCCGTCCAGTTTCCAAGACAAAATACCGACCTTATCTGCTAAAAAGCTTTCAAGTTTATCTATTTCCTTAGTTTTATCAAGAGATAGCATAGGAGAAGAGTGGTTAACCTTCTGTAACCTAGAGCACACCTCAAAGCCGACTTTACTAGTGACACTGCCAGATAACACAACTCCAAGCTCCTCCTCGAGCTGCTGTAACTGCCCATATAGCTTGTCATATTCTAGATTTGACATCACCTCGTTATTTTCGTGTTCATACATATAGTTAGCATGTCCTAATATTTCTACTAACTGCTTCATTCGTTTTAATTTATCCAAAATTAACACCTCCACCCAACATATTACAATAGATAGAGAGGAATTAATAGCTCTTTTAAAAGAATTTTGAAAAAATTTTCCAATTTCTCTTGACATGGGCATAAAACTACGGTACAATAAAGACAGTTAAACAAAACATTTTTGGTGGCGATGCGATTTTGGGAAACACCCGTTCCCATACCGAACACGTAGGTTAAGCTAAAGTCGGCTGATGGTACTTGTCTGGAGACGGACTGGGAGAGTAAGTGGCTGCCAAAATGAATGGCGCGGGGTGGAGCAGTTGGTAGCTCGTCGGGCTCATAATCCGAAGGTCGTAGGTTCGAATCCTGCCTCCGCAATTTTTAGAAAGCTATATGTTGATATAGCTTTTTTTATTTTCAAATTAATAAAAAAGGGGTATCGCTTAGTGCGATGCCCCTTTTGTTTATTCTCATATAATAAATAGTTATACCTATAGCGATAATATTATTCTCGTGTAATAAATAGTTATACCTATAGCAATAATGTTATTCGCCTGCAATAGATAGTTGCGAAATTAAAACGCTAGGGCTACCCATAGCAGCGCGGAATGTTAAATCATTCCCTACAGCAATAATGTTATTAAGCATTTCATAGAAATTACCGGCTACTGTGATTTGATGAACATTTTTAGTCAGCTTACCATTCTCTATTAAAATGCCTCTAGCAGCAAGTGAAAAGTCGCCTGTAACATCGTTAGCACCAGAGTGAAGCCCTGCTAAGTCAGTAATTAATATACCGTTATCTGCTTTTGTTATTAGCTCGTCAAACTCCATATCCCCTTTGTCAACATATAAATTAGTTGTATCAATTTTAATAGGAGCTTTAACACCAGCTTTACTAGCATTACCAGTAGTTTGAACACCATCTTTAGCTGCTGTTTTTAGGTTGTATAAAAACCCTTTGAATATGCCATTTTCAACTATATGTTTTTTATAAGTCGCAACTCCTTCATCATCAAACACTTTGCTTGCTGGACTACTTTCTAGATGAGGATTATCCATGATATTTACACATGTGCTAGCAATTTGTTTTTCTATACTATTAATTAGTTTAGATTTACCCTCTTGCTTTTTATCAGCAAAAAAGCCAGCACGCATACATGATAGAAACTGAGCCATAGTAAGATTTTCAAGCACTACAGTATATTTTCCAGTTGGAATAGAAACACAGTTAAGCTTGCGCCTAGTGTTTGCAATTGCACAGTTAACAATTTGTTGCATATCTAGTTTGTTAAACGCAGTATTAATTTTGTAATCAAAACCGTTAACTAACTCATCACCGTTAGGAATTATAGGCATAGTATAAGCCATAAACTTAGTATTACAATGAGTTAGGTTAAGACCATGAGAATTACTAATATTAACTTTAACAGTTTCCGCTTCAAAATAGGAATTGACCATTTTTAAATCATCCATTGAATCGGCAACCATTTTATCAAGACCCATAACTATATCAATAACTTCATCAGAGCCTAAAGTGTCAATAGTATTATCATACTGGTTTAGTTGTGCATAAGTTGTTCCACCACAATATATAAATTCTTTATCATCATTTTCAACTAAAATAGCACTTTCTTTCGCGTCAGCAATTAACTGCAAAATAGAGTCCTCATCATACTTTTGAGTATATGAATAACCAATTTTACCATTATATAGCCCTCTAAAAGCCATAGTATTACTACCGCTGATTTCATGTTGTTCAATTTCACCATGTGAAGTTTCCACATTAGTAGTTGTATTTTCAACTTGGTATAATTCACAAGCTTCAAATCCTGCTTCTTTTGCTTTTTTAAATACTAACTCCATCATATGCCTCCTATCGTCCACCAACTGTAATTTCGCTAACACGAATAAGTGGCTGACCAACATTAGTAGGGACTAGACCACTCGCAGAGCCACACATACCTTGAGCTTGTTCTAAATTTGTACCAACCATATCAATATTCATAAGAACTTCAGGTCCTGTACCAATTAGACTAGCACCTCTTACAGGATAATCAATTTTACCATTATTAATAATATAGCCTTCAACAACAGCAAAATTAAATTCACCTGTGACAGCATTGACCGACCCTCCGCCCATTTTTTTAGCATATAAGCCGTATTTTATAGATTTTATAATTTCGTCATTGTCATCGTTACCGTTAGCAATATAGGTATTAGTCATCCTAGAGGTAGGGGCATAACGGTATGATTCGCGTCTGCCGCTACCAGTGCTAGACATGTTCATACGACGACCATTAAACATGTCAATCATATAAGATTTTAGAATTCCGTTTTCAATAAGCACATTTTTTTGTCCACGGTTACCTTCATCATCAATATTTATAGAACCCCATGCATTAGCAATAGTCCCATCATCAATAGCAGTAACTTTTTCGTTAGCAATCTGTTGGCCTAGTTTGCCAGTAAATACTGACTTGCCGGGTGCAACTGAAGTGGCTTCAAGTGAGTGGCCACAAGCTTCATGAAATATTACTCCGCCAAATCCATTTTCAATAGCAACAGGCATTCGGCCAGCCGGACAGTATTGCGCATTAAGCATAGTTACAGCAGTTTTTGCAGCTTCTTGACCTAACTTGTATAAATCTAACCCTTCAACAAATTCAAATCCCGCTAAAGCGCCAGGAGCTATAAATCCAGTTTGTTTATCTTCGCCTTTAGATGCTACTGCTTCAACCGCAACGCGAGTTCTAACTCGTCTATCATGTGTTAGCAGACCAGTTGAGTTAGCAATTTGCACTTTTTGGTCCACTTCCATTAACCTTACATCCACTTGGGTAATTTCTGGGCTATATTCAGTAGCGCCTCTATGAGCTTCTTTTAGCTTAGAGATTTTATAGCTAGATTGTACGCTGTTTGGCACTTGCACTACTGTATGAGCGTTTTCAAATGGGTTTTCAATTAAGTTTAAATTAATATGTTCTGTATCAGAAATTTTCCCTAAAGCCGTCGCTATCTTTTTAGTGGTGGCAAGAAGACTTTCTAGACTGTCGTCACTAGTGTAACCATACATACTTTTTAACCCTTTACAAATACGAATCCCAATACCATAGTCTTGACCACCGTTAACGGTTTCCACTTTACCAGAAGTTAAGACAATTGTTTTACGAATGGTATCTTCCACAAACACTTCAGCAAAATCTCCACCAGTGCTTAAAGCTAGTTTGAGCACATTTTTTATCTTATCTGTAGATAACATAAGAGCCTCCTTAAAATAAATTTGTTTCAGCTTCATTTTACTACGCCAACATTTAAATATCAACCATCTACACAAAATTAGTACTCAACAACTTTTTTTTACAGCTTATACAGCTAAAGTTACATTTTTATTACAAAAAGTATTGAATTTATAAGAAAAATGAGATATAATCATCATTATACTAAAGTAATGGTAGGGGGGAAAATATGAACAACCTAGAAGAAATAACTAACATAACAAAAAAATTTGTCGAACTAATCGAGGAACTTTATAATAAACAAGAAATAACTGAGGAAATATATGAAGAATTAGTAAAAAATAAAAGAAAATTTTTACAAGATGAATTAGTCTAATTGGGCTAATTCTTTTTTTTGGTACTACAGGACAAGCATTTTTTTATACCTTTGTGCATAAACTAACTGTAAGTTAGGTAATAGGTGAAATTTATGCTTTTATTTTTATTTGTATTTTGAAACCACGTGCCTATAGCCCCACACCCCGGAGGCTTTCGGCTGCTTCAGCACCAATTATTATCTAAAGGGCAACTTATGCTTTTATTTTTATAAGGAGGAATTAGTTATGACACGGGAGTTAGGTAAGTTTTATTTTAATGAAGAGTATATTGATGAGTACTATAACAAAAGAGCTGAATATAATAAACTAAATAAAGAAGTAAGCGATGCATCCAAGGAAATAAAAGACAGAATGCATAAATGTGGTATGATTTACGCTTCAACAGACAATTATAATATTATCCTTCAACAAATTCATGAAGTGAGTCCAGAGTTTATAGAGATACTAAAACAGAATAATTTGGATTATTTAATTAAAGAATCTTGTACTATGGCTGATTATAAGGCAGCTTGTCTTTTATTAGGCATAAATCCCGAATTATATAGTCAAATACGTCAACATAACTTAAAAGTAAATAAAAAATAGGACAATATTTTATAAATTAGGGCAACATGTACAAAGACTAGTTGGATAAATAGTATAAATATACACGATTGACAAAAACAAATGTATTAGTTATAATTAAGGGATATATAATTAACAAAAAGGAGCGATATTATGGTGAACGAAATTATTGTAGAATTGCAACGAAAAGGACGATTTATACCAAAGTATATTGTGTCTACACCTTCAGTGTGGCAGTCAAGGTTATACGTAGCTAATCAGTTAGATGAAAGTACAGATAAAGAGCGCAAGTATGCTCTATTAGAAGATATTTATAAAGAAAAAACATTTAGATATAATAAAGATATACATGGTGCATATGAAACTTATATTGAAGAAAAAGTTAAATTTTTATTATGTTTAGCAAAACTAAGTATAGAGGTTGGTAAACCGCCTGAAAATAGTATTCCTTATATAGAAGAAGCTTTAGTTATGTTAGACGGAGCTGAGAGTGTGCATCCTTACATTAACCCAAAAGAGGTATCATCATTGCAAAAGGAAATATATAGTATGATTAAATAAGTAAGCCGTTTAGTTCTCACTAGACGGCTGTTTGTATATGCATAATCATATGTTAACACGCATAAACTTCAATGAGGTGAATGTCATGTTAATAAGAGATAAATCGTTTTATAGAATGTTATTTACTATAGCTATCCCTATAACGCTTCAAAATTTAATTAATGTTGCGGTAACTATTGTAGATACACTGATGCTAGGTCGGTTAGGTGAGGTAGAGCTATCAGCTTCGGCGCTTAGTAACCAATTATTTTTTATATACATTGTAGTTAATTTTGGGTTAAGCGGAGGGGCAAATATTTTAATAGCACAGTACTGGGGTAAAGGTGATGTTAATTCTATACATAAGATTGTGGGGTTAATGCTTAAAGTTTGCACAGCTATAGCTTTTGTATTTACAGCTATTGCTATGTTTTTTCCGCGCGCATTTTTAAGTATATTTACTGCTGATATAGCAGTTATTGATGCTGGAGAAATATATTTGCGAATTATGGGATTAGGTTATTTCTTTGCCGGAGCTATGCTGTGTTTAGTTACTACGTTTCGGTCGGTTAAAACGGTTAATATAGCTATGTGGATTTATTTAGTATCATTTGTGGTAAATATAGCGTTAAATTGGTTACTTATTTTTGGAAACTTAGGCTTCCCTGCATTAGGTATAGTGGGGGCAGCTATCGCCACTGTTGTATCTCGCATAGTAAGTTTTATAATTATTATAGTATATGCTTTAAAGTTTGATACTAAATTAAAGATAAATAAACATATTTTTGCATGTACAGATGCAATGTTAACAAAAGATTTTATAAAAACTTGTACGCCTGTTACTGTAAATGAATTAATTTGGACAATAGGTACTAGCATGGTGGCTGTAATTGTTGGGCGGTTAGGAACTGAGGTTGTTGCGGCAAACAGTATAAGTTCGGTGGTTAATCAGTTTGTAACAGTGTTTATATATGGTTTATCTGGTTCGGCTTCTGTTATTATAGGCAATAGCATTGGTGAGCAAGATTATGATAGGACTAAAAGGTCTACAGTAACGTTATTTGTATGTGTAGCTTCAACTGCTGTTATTGCTAGTGTATGCACTTATTTAATGCGTCCGTTTGTTGTAAGTATGTATAATGTAAGTGAGTTAACTAAGTCTATTGCTATGGATATAATGACTGTTAACGCAGTAATGTTAGTGTTCCAGACTATGGCAAATGTAGTTCATGTAGGGATGTTAAGAGCGGGTGGAGATGCTAAGTTTGTGTTAGTAAATGATGTAATATTTATGTGGCTTATAACAATTCCACTAGGTTTTGTAAGTGCATTCGTATGGGGACTGCCTATTGTTGCAGTGTTTTATATTATTAGAATGGATGAGGTTTTAAAGGTGAGCACAGCTACATATAGATTGTTTAGTTGGAAGTGGATTAATAATTTAACTAGGTGAAAAACCGTTTAGTGCTTTAGTGCGCTAAACGGTTTTTTTGTGCAACAAATTGGTAAAACTATATATAGAATAGGAGGAATGGAATGGATATTTTAGTGGGACAACAAGGTAGTGGTAAAACTATTATGTGTTATAGAAAAATAAGAAAAACTTTAAATGAAAATCCGTATCAAAAGGTGATAATGTTAGTTCCTGAGCAGTTTAGTTTAGAGACTCAAAAGGAGCTTGCAACATTACTTGCCCCAGGACTGTTTCTGGTGGATGTTATAAGTTTTAGTACGTTAGTTAACCGTGCTATAGGTGATGATGTGACTATACTTGATGATTTAGAAAAGGTAATGATATTAAAAAGGGTGATTATTAAGCATAAGGCGAAGTTAGGTTATTATAGTGATGATACAGATGGATTTTTAGAGCAACTTAATATTTTGTTAAATACATGTGAAAAGTTTGGCATTGATACGTTAAGGAGTGATACAAACTCTATATTAAAAAGTAAGTTAGATGATATACAAAATATTTTTAAATGGTTTTATGAGTTTATTGAATCTAAATTTTATACTGGCCAAGGTAGTTTGGAGGTGCTTAGAGATACTTTGCAGTATACTAAGTATTATGAAGATACAGTAATTTTAGTAGATGGTTTTTATAGTTTTACTAAAAATCAACTCGAGGTATTGATGGAGTTATATAAGCAGTCGAAGCAGATGTTAATTACTCTACCTATGGATAGGCTTTATTGTGATGACGAACCTATTAGAGCTAGTAGTATATTTTATCAGAGTATATTAACGTTACGTAATATTAGAAAAAATGTTGATGACGCAGAAGTTTATTTGTGTAATAAATATGGAGAATTTAAGCATCGTGACTTTGAGTATTTAACGGAGAATTATTTTAAAACAGCTAAAATTAATTGTGCTAAAGTAAGCGATGTAGTTTCGTTGTATTGTTATAGAAATATATCTTTAGAGGTTGAAGAAGTTGCAAAGCAGATTAAGTCTCTAGTGCGAGATAATGGGTATAGATATAATGACATAAGCGTTTTAACTGGTGATGTTGAGGCGTATAAAATTTATATTGACACTACATTTACGGAATATGGTATTCCACATTTTCTAGATATAAATCGCAGCATTTATACTAATGCATTAGTAAGTATGATTATAAGTTTATTAGATGTTATTACTACATCATGGAGCTATAAATCTATGATGGCACTACTTAAAAGTGATATGTTGCCAATTAAAAGAGCAGATGTGGATTATTTGGAAAATTATATTTTAGCACAAGGGATTAATAGGAAAAATAAGTGGCAAGATAGTTGGCAGTACGGCGATAGTAGTTGGGATTTTGAAAGGCTCAACAATTTGCGATTAGAGATTTCTTCTATGTTAAGCGAATTAGAAACTAATTTTAACGCTAATAAAAATAAAAATGGAAGACTTAATATTTTAGATGCAACTACGGTATTGTATAGATTTTTGGAGCAGTTAAATGTGTATGATAAAGTTCAGGACATAGTGGAATATCATAGGAGACATAATAATCTTAGTTTGGAGCTTGAGAATTCGCAGATTTGGGAACAGGTTATGATGGTTTTAGAACGTTTAGTAGATATATTAGGCGCTGAAGAAGTGTCGATTAAATCGTATAAAAGCCTTTTAAGTACTAGTTTAAATTATGAAAAGATGAAAATAATTCCTGCATCTCAAGACCAGGTTTTAATTGGAGATATTCAGCGTACTAGGCTACCTAGGCAAAAAGCAGTATTTATTTTAGGTGTTAATGAGGGCGTAATTCCAGCTACAGATAATAATAAAGGGTTGTTTTCTGATATGGATATGGCAACGTTGCAAGAAACTGCTGATGATAAGATTTATGAAGCGTTTGTACACAACAACTTGTATTATGGAGATTTAGAAATTTATACAGCGTTAAATAAACCATCTGAAAGGTTATTTGTAAGCACTGTTACTAGTGATGAGAAGGGAGCGATTAAGCGCCCATCAATAGTGTTTAATAGGTTAAAAAGGTTATTTACTATAAAAGATACGCCTAATAGAGATTTTGTAGATAATATATTTTCTAGCAATGCTACGCTTGGAGAAGTGGGGAGTTGTTTTAGACAGTTTGCTATGGCGGCTAATCCTAGTATGGATTTTAATTGGAGAGATGCGCTAAGTTGGTATATTGATAATCCGTTGTATAGCGAGCACGTTACTAGCTCGTTTAGGCGGTTGTTTGACAGCAACATTCAGCCTCAGTTAGATACAGCGATAAATTTGTATTCAGACAATATTGTAACTAATGTATCTCAGCTTGAGAAATATAGAAAGTGCCCATGTTCATATTTTATCCAATATGGATTGAAGGCTAGTGAGAGACAGTTGTTTAAGTGGAATAGTGCGGATATTGGGACTATATTTCATAGTGTGTTAGAGCGCTATCCTATAAAGTTGCGTGAAAATAATACTGATTGGTTAAATGTAGATGCTCAGAAAAAGCAAGAGATTGTAAGAGATGTTGTGGAGGAAAGTTTAAATAAGCATAATGTAAGAAATATTCAGGGAGCACAAATTAATCATATAGTAGATAAAATTGAAAAAATAAGTACACGCGCGATTGATGCTATTACGTATCAGCTAAAACAAGGAAAATTTGAGCCTAAAGCGTATGAGTATAAATTTGGTGAATATGGAATGCCACAAATTGAGGTGCAGTTGCCAGATGGACAGTCACTGGCGCTTAGAGGGACTATTGATAGGGTGGATGTATATGTAGCAGATAATAATGAGTATGTAAAGATTTTGGATTATAAATCAGGGAAGCAAGCGTTTGATTTAGTGGAGGTGTATTACGGATTACAGTTGCAGTTATTACTATATTTAGATGCATATTTAAAGCTTAATTCTAATAATAATGCTAAAACTCTTACTGAAGCAGGGGTATATTATTTTAAAATTGATGTGGCAGATGTTAAATATGCGCATGGGAAAAGCTTGGATGAATTGCAACAGGAGTTATATCGCTCATATAAGTTATCTGGTTTGACTTTAGATGATGTGGATGTAGCTAAGGCGATTGAAGTTGAGTTAGATGCAAATGTAATTCCAGTTAAGCAAAAGAAAGCTGGGGGGTTTGATAGTAATTCAGTAGTTGCAACTACACAGCAATTTCAGTCTCTTAGAAATCATATTTACAATTTGGTAAGCAAACTGGGGCAGGATATAGTGGATGGCAAAATCAATGCGAGACCGTATAAATTAAATAAAGCTACAGCTTGTGATTATTGTAACTATCATGGTATTTGTCAGTTTGATGAAAAGTTGGCTGGAAATGACTATGATGTGTTAGATTGTACAAATAGAAAAGAAATTTTAAACCAAGTAGTGGAGGAAGAGCAAAATGGCCTGGACTAAAGAACAGCAGTTAGCAATAGATATAAGAGATAAAAATATATTAGTTTCTGCCGCAGCAGGGTCTGGTAAAACTGCTGTGCTTAGTGAAAGAGTAGTTAGCAGAGTAATAGAGGAACACATTGATATAGATAGATTTTTAATAGTAACGTTTACAAATGCAGCAGCAGGTGAAATGAAAGAAAGAATTGCAACTAAACTTGCTGCTGCCGCTATTGACCACGATGAGCATTTAGAAAGGCAGCTTAGTTTATTATCCAAGGCATCAATTTCTACAATACATTCGTTTTGTTTTAAATTAATTAAAACGTATTTTACACAGCTTAATATAGAACCAAACATTAAAATTGGCAATGATGTAGAGTTAGAGCTGTTAAGAGAAGAGTTAGTAGAAGAAGTTTTAGAAGCAGCTTATGATAGCGAGAGAGAAAGCTTTAGAACTGTAGCTGAAACGTTTGGAACGGTTAGAGGATTACGACCTATAGCGAGTATAGTATTGGATTTATATAAATTTGCACAAAGTACCATTTATCCTAAGCAGTGGTTAGAACAAAAGGTTAGTTTATTAAAAAACGCTACACTAGGTAGTACGCATTGGGAAGCTACTATTTTAAAAGACGTTAAAGAAGAGCTTGAAGAGTTAGAGAACCTAGCTTTAATAGCAAGTGCTATTTGTAGCGAAGACGATGGACCAATGCATTATGCAGAGGCAATTCACAGCGATATACAGATTATTAGAAGTATAGATACTACAAATATAGATAATTTAGGTAAAAGTTTAGAAAAGATTAAATTTATGAAGCTTTCTACTAAAAGGCCTAAAGTAGATGCAACGTTAAAAGCACAGGCTAAAGCATTAAGAGATTTTATAAAAAAGCGGCTTACAACGATGAAAGATAAATATACAGATGATAAGATGATGGAGTATACAAGTAAGACTGGTGAGTTGTTAGCCGAAATAGTAATGTTAGTAAATGAGTTTGAAGTTAAATATTCGCAGTCTAAAAAGGAAAAGGGCGTGGTGGATTATAATGATTTAGAACATTTGGCACTTAAGTTATTGTTAGATGAAAATAACCAATATACAGATATTGCAAAAGAGTTGGCTAAATATTATAAAGAAGTTTATATTGATGAATACCAAGATATTAACAATGTGCAAGAAACTATATTAACAGCAGTAGCTAGCACTCAGTTTATGGTGGGGGATATGAAGCAGAGTATTTATAAATTTAGACTAGCTAACCCACAGATATTTTCGCATAAATATAATACTTTTAAGCCAGCGCCTTATGACAATGCGGATGTATATGTTGACTTATCTAAAAATTTCCGCAGCAGAGAAAATATAATTAACGTATGCAATGACATTTTTAATTTTTTAATGAGTGAAGAAGTGGGTGAATTAGAATATGATGAGAAAGCCGAATTAAAATTTGGCGCGCAGTATCCAGATTTTAATGATGACTGTAATCCCTTTTATAAGGAAGAAAGTGTTTCAAAATTGGATTATGCACAGCTGCATATAATAGATACTAATAGCGATGATGACATTGATAATAAATCAGCTGAGGCGAAAATGGTAGCTAAATTAATTAAAGATACATTAGATAGCAAGCGACCCATATTTGATAATGGTCACTATAGACCAGTGGAATGCCGTGATATAGTTATATTGTTGCGAGCAAAATCAGAAGCGTTGTTGTTTGAAGAGGAGCTAAGCAGGATTGGAATTAGTGCATATGCTGAAGTGGGTCTGGAGTTTTTTAAGGCTACAGAAGTGCAGTTAATGTATAATTTTCTAAAAATAATAGATAATCCAATGCAAGATATACCGTTTATAGCAGTGTTACGCTCCACGCTTGTAGGATTAAGTTTTGATGAATTAGCACAAATAAGACAAGTTGATTTAGAATGTAATTTTTATACGGCGTTTGTAAAATATTTACAGTTAAATAGTAATCCTAAGCTCGATAAATTTGCTAATTTATTAGAACAATTAAGAATTTTAAGCAGCACTGTAAGCGTACTTGAACTGGTGGCAAACTTATATTCTGTCACAGGCTACTATAGATATGTAGGCATGTTAACAGATGGAGCATACCGCCAAGCAAACTTAAGATTGCTTAAATTAGAAGCTCAAAAGTTTGAAGCAGGGTTATTTGCTTTTTTAAAATATTTAGAACAAGCTACTAGGCTAGAGCAAGCAAAGTTAGTAGGCGAGGATGATAATGTCGTAAAAATTATGAGCATTCATAAAAGCAAAGGATTAGAGTTTCCGATTGTATTTTTAAGTCAGGCAAATAAACAATTTAACACGACTGACTTAAGAGATGTAGTGTTAATGCATAATGAACTAGGCTTAGCAACTAAATATAAAGAAGGCTACATTAGTTATAACACTTTGCCATATTTAGCTTTAAGTAATGCTATAAAATCAGAAAACACTTCTGAAGAAATGCGGATTTTATATGTAGCATTAACGCGAGCTAAGGAGCAATTAATAGTTACTGGAACTATTAACGATGTACAAAAGTCTATTGATAAGCTTGCAGCATTTTCTGACTTACCTAAAGATGATAAAAAGTTAATAATAAAAGATATGAATAACTATTTATCGTGGATACTATTTAGTCTTATTAGTCATAAAGAATTTAGTGAACAAACAATGTTAGATTTATGTGTAGCCTATCATGGCAAAGCGAATTGGTTATTTAGAACATGGAAAAGTAGTGATTTCTATATGGATGATGAAGTAGAAACGATTACTCAAAAAGTAGATGAAGTATTATTGCAAAATACTAACGTACAATACGGAAATATGAAATCCGTTATATACGATAAGTTAAATTATGTATACCCATATGAAAGCGCAACTACATTGCCACATAAAATAGCAGTAACTAAATTAAAGGATAATATTTTAGCACAAATGAACGAACTGCGTGTTAGTGTAGATTCTATTGATGCGACTATGGTTACGCATGAGAGTCAGCTTCAGGTTAATATGAAAAATGTAAATAAAATTAATTATATTCCAAAATTTATTAGTGGGCAAGATAAGCTTAGTGGAGCTAGTCGAGGAACGCTTATTCATAGTGTGTTTGAGAAGTTGGATTATATAAATAATACAAATAAAGCTTCTATAAAAGCTCATTTAGAGCAGTTAGTAAGTAAAAATCAGTTGTCATCACAAGCGGTTGACATTATAAATTTAAATAAACTTGTGTCATTTGCAAATTCGCCAGTAATTAATGCGATGAGAAAGTCGCAAGTGTATTTTAAAGAGCAGCCATTTGTATATTTAAGAGAAGCAAGTATAATTAATAAAGATTGCGCCAATGAAAATATATTAATACAAGGGATGGTGGATGCGTGTTTTATTGATAATGGGAATATAGTATTAATCGACTATAAGAGTGATTATGTAGCGCCAGAAGTAGGAGTTGATGCATTGGTGGATAAATATAAAATTCAGTTAGATTTATATGCTGAGGCTTTGGAAAATATAATGGCAAAGCCGGTTATAAGTAAATGGTTATATCTTTATAGTGTGGACACTTGGGTAGAAATTAACTAACTGCTAGTTTTTAAGCGTAAAAAAAAGAGATAGCCCACAAACTATCTCTTTTTTTCATACAATATTAACCCATACAATATTCATCTATACTATCCGCAACAATCTTAGCGCCATTAACCGCCTTAACAACAGTTTTTGCACCGCTAACAACATCGCCTGAAGCGAATACACCTTCTCTAGTTGTATTACCACACTTATCAGTAACAATTAAACCATATTTAACTTGAAGACCTGTAGTGTGAGAGACGATATTGGATTTAGGAATTTGGCTAACCGCAATTATAACGTAGTCGTATTCAAGCAGTTGGTCACTACCTGCAATTGTTTCAAGCGATTGTGTGCCATCTGCTTCTTCAATATAGTGAGTAGACTGCACAATTAATCCATCATCAGTAATTTCTATAGGCATTTTATTAAGGTTAAATATAATGCCATCATCTTTAGCGCCTTTAATTTCATGTTTTGTAGCAGGCATTTCTTCCTCTTTTCGGCGGTACACAATTTCAACCTCATCAGCGCCGTATCTCTTAGCACACCTAGCCGCATCCATAGCAACATCACCTGCGCCAATTACACACACTCGGCCTGTTAAATTGTAAGTATGAGGAGCTTTTAGGTAATCTATAGCGTAAAGCGCATGGCCTAAAGACTCACCTTTTATGTTAAGAGGGCGTGGGTTCCAAACTCCAGTGCCGATAAAAACAGCGTCATAGCCATCGGAAAGAAGTTTATCTAACGTAATAATAGGTCCTACCATAGTATTGGTTCTAATGAACACTCCAAGGTCAGTAAGCATTTTTTCTAAGTTATTAAGTAATTCTGCTGGCAATCTAAAATTAGGAATGGCGTATTTTAAAGCGCCCCCAATTTGTTCGTTCATTTCAAAAATAGTTATTTTATAACCTTTTGTAGCAAGTTTAAGTGCAACAGTAATACCAGCTGGCCCAGAGCCTATAATTGCAATGCGTTTACCGTTTGGTTCTGGCTTTTGTATTTTTAGAGATTTTAGATAATCTGAAGATATAACCGCTTCCATTTGATAAAAAGGAATTGGTTCACTTTTTATGCCTCTAATGCAGTTACCTAAGCACTGGCTTTCATGAGGGCAAACTAAAGCGCATATTGATGATAATGGGTTATTCTCAAATAATAATTCACCGGCATCAGAATTTTTGCCTTCTTGAAATAGTGTAATTATATCTGGGATTGGTGTACTAATAGGGCAATTGATTTGGCACCGTGCTTTTTTACATTTTAAACAACGTTTTGCTTCTGATAATAAATCCATAACTAAAGCCTCCTAATTTTGATATATGTAGATTAAATGATAATCTACGTTTAGTATAACATGTTGTTACTAAATATGGAAATTATTTTATAATTTTAGTAAATGTTCATAAACTATTTATATAGTGTTTGTATAATTTAGCCATAAGATTTATAAACATATTAGGTTTTAAGACCAATTTCGATATTTTAGTAATGCTTTGTATACTGTATGGCTAAAGTGGGTATACTCAAATATCTTAAAGATATACAGGGTAGTGAGTAGGAGGATTTGTGGATGAAAGAATATAAAAATGAAATAAGTAAAAGCCAAAATATAACACAGCCAGACTATTTTTATGAGGTTGTAAAATCTAATAATAAGCCTAAAGGGATGTTTAGATTTATTATTGGAATGTTGGTGATAAGTTTAGTAGGAGGAACTTCGATTGGCGGTTCATATGCGATTGTAAGTGAATATCTGGCTAGAGACGAGCAGTATTTTGTGGAGGATAACCTTTTAGTAGCAGTTAATAGTAGCAATTATAAGGTTGAACCAATTGTGAGTCAGCATAAGTCAATTAGTGATATCGCAGCAGATGTAGGCCCCTCTATAGTATCAATTGTGAATAATCAAATTTATAATACAAAAGCTGGTCAATACTTAGAATCGGGATTAGGTTCAGGGGTTATTTTTGAAGAGGATGAGGATAAGATTTACATTATGAGTAATGCCCATGTTGTAGAGGGTGCTACAAATATAACAGTAAATTTTTTAGGAAATTGTAAGGTAGAAGCTCATATTGTAGGGTTAGATACAATAACTGATATAGCAGTTGTATCAGTGGATAAAACAGATGTTCCAGATGAGATAATAGGGGAACTTAAAATAGCTCCGCTTGGAGATAGTGACGCTATTTGTGTGGGAGAGTTAGCGATAGCGATAGGTACGCCGCTTAACGAGGCGTATAGTAATACAGTTACTGTAGGAATTATAAGTGCAGTGGACCGTAAAATTGCTGTTAGTGCTGATAATGAGATGTCTTTAATACAAACCGATGCGGCAATTAATCCTGGCAATAGTGGCGGTGCATTAATTGGCCCTACGGGTGAGGTTATAGGGATTAATACTATAAAGCTAGTGGATAGTGATATTGAAGGAATGGGATTTGCAATTCCTATTAATGATGTTAAAGAGATAGTGGATGAATTGATGGAGCATGGAAGGGTGCTAAGGCCATCTTTAGGGATTTATGGATATACTATGACACAAGATATTGCGTCTATGTATGAGCTTGCAGTGGGCGTTTATATAGAAGGTGTAATTCCGGGCAGTGGAGCAGATATAGCTGGTATTGAAGCTCATGATATAATTCTTGAGTTTGCGGGCGAGAAGGTTACTACTGTGGAGGATTTAGTGAACTTAATCGAGGTTCAGTCTGTAGGCGATATGATTACAGTTAGAGTTTTGCGCGGTAATCTAAAGTATGATATAGAGGTGATTTTAACTGAGCAATAACCAATAAGCTATTCCGTATTTGTGCAGAATATGTTATACTAACATATAGAATGTCATAATTTGTAGTGGAGGCTAACATGGCAAAAAGATTATTGATAGTGGGCATAGCTGCAGCTATAGTTGTAATTGGAGGAGGATTATATTTATTTATAGGGATGCCATCAAAAGAGACTATAGACCCAATTGAGTATTTTTCGGAGTTTAGAGAAGGACAAACAAATGTTACATTAGAAGATCTTCGTATAAATATGGAAGAGCCCGTTTTTATTAAGGATGGACTAATATATGTTTCTAATGAGTTTGCAAAGTTACATGTAGATGATGCAATCTATTATGACGCACATGAGGATATACTAACAATAACAAACATGCAACAGGTTATCAGGATGAACATAAATGACCCAACATATTTGATTAATAGTGGAGAGTCAAGCTTAGACCATGAGATTTTTGAACATAACGATAGAGCTTATATTCCTGAGACTTATTTAGAGGAACATTATCCAGTAGAGTTTACTATGGGTAAAGATGAGAGGATAGTTAAGGTTAGCGATTTAAAGGTAGCAAAGAGATTGGGGGTGTCAATAGATAAGGAAGCTATTATTAGAACCCACCCTACTAAGCAATCGGCAATTGTTGATGTGGTTCCTGAGTATAGCGAAGTTGAAATATATAGTGAAGGCGAGGACTATTATAGAGTTAGAAATGAAAATGGGATGATTGGGTATATTGAAAAGAAGCATGTGGAGTTAGCGGATGTGACAGAAACTCAGGCTACTGTAGTTTATGAACCTTACCCTATTAAAAAGCCTTTGTGGTCAAAAGTGCGTATGGTGTGGGACCAAATGGCAAGTTCTGCTGTGCACAGTTTGTCAGCTAGTAAATATTCCAATTTGGATGAGGTGAATGTAATTTCGCCCACTTGGTTTGAATTTTCTGATGAGGATGGTAATTTGACTAACCGCGCATCTTCTTCATATGTAAGAGAGGCTTATTCCAAGGGATTGTTAGTGTGGCCGCTTATGAGTCATAGTTTTTTAAATTCTGGTTGGACCCGTGATATATTAACCAGTACTGCTAAGCGCCAGCATGTTATTGACCAGTTGATAGAGTTTGCCCAAATATATGGATTTGATGGGATTAATATTGATATAGAAAATGTGGCTACGGATTTTAGTGAGGATTGGGTACAATTTATGCGCGAATTGTATCCTCAGCTTAGTAAATTAGGACTTACAGTGTCGGTTGATATATATATCCCTTCTGCATGGTCATCGCACTATAAGAGGGATAAGATTGCTGAGGTAGTGGATTATTTTATGGTTATGGCATATGACCAGCATTGGTCTGGTTCTGAGGAACCGGGGCCTGTTGCAGCAATTCCGTGGGTAGAGGAAGGGATTGTGTTAAATCTTGAGGAAGTGCCAAATAATAAGTTGGTGCTTGGAATCCCTTTTTATAATCGTATATGGGCTATAACTGATACAGGGCTTGAAACTATAGCAGTTAGTATGTCTGAAGTGAATTCTAGAGTTAATAATGCTGGTGCTACGCCTATATTTGATGCTCTTACACAGCTTAATTACGCTCATTATGAGTATTCTAATAAGTCATATCATATATGGATAGAGGATAAAGATGCAGTGGCTAAGCGAGTAGAGCTTATGAATAAATATGATTTAGCTGGTTATGCATGCTGGAAACTAGGGCTAGAAACTAATGATGTTTGGAATGAATTATCAAAATTAGAGGGATAATGGGTAATAGCAGAATTTGGTAAAAATTTATTATTTTCGATATTAATTTAGTACATGTGTTGGTATAACTGGACTTGCAAGACTTGTCACAATTTGGCTTAGCAACGTATGGAAATATTTATCTAAAATGAGAGAATAACAATTACACTTTTTTAATACAATAACCTAAAGGGAAATAACATTCTATTAAAGAGGTGATGAATTGAGATTGACAAAATCCGCATTGATGACTATGTTGTTGATGTGCTTAATCGCTGTAACAGGTTATTTGAAGTTTACCATTCAGGCAACACCAGTTTTTAATTTTTCATCAGAAATTGAATTAGAGGTAGAAGAGGTTGTGGAGCAGTCTGGTAAAGTGATAGTAATAGACCCAGGGCATGGTGGGTATGACCCTGGGAAAGTGGGAATTAGTGGGTATTATGAGAAAGATATAAACTTACAGGTTTCCCACAAGCTTAAAAGTTGCCTTGAGAGGTCAGGTCATGGTGTAGTATTAACACGTGAGATTGATGAGGATTTAGATGGTATTCCAGATAAATTTCATAAAGGCGCTGATATGCGTGCAAGAAAAGATATAATAGTTCAATCTAAACCAGACGTGGTGGTAAGTGTTCATCAGAATGCATTTAGTGATGCAAAAATTAAAGGTGCACAAGTTTTTTATTATAATGATAAAAGTCCATCCAAGTTGCTTGCTCAGTATGTGCAAGATAGCGTAAGAGACGAGGTTGACCCTAGCAATACAAGACAGATTAAAAATTCTGATAGTTATTTTTTATTAAAGTGTACTAACATTCCAAGCATTATTATTGAATGTGGGTTTTTGACAAATCCAGAAGAGGAAAGAATGTTACGAAGTGATGAGTATCAAGATAAAGTAGCGAATGCAATTTGTAAGGGGATAAATGAGTTTTTACAAAATTCTCCAAGTTAGGTAGGGGGTTGTGATAGACAACCCCCTGCCTTTTTTTTTATAAAACTGAAGGGTAAGGAATTATTTCAAAAAACCCTTGTGGATGGAAACAGTTAGGACATATTTTTGGAGCTTCGGCGCATTTATGGACATGTCCGCAAATTAAGCAACGATAGTAAACATCCTCAGACCTGCTAAATAATGTGTTTGTAGCAAGTTGGTCTAAATAACGGTTAAAGCGCTCTTCATGATGAGCCTCTATTTCAGCAATCATTTGGAAGTGTTTAGCAGGTTGCTTAAATCCTTCCTCTTCAGCTTTTTTGGCAAACGCAGGATATACAATAGTATGTTCCTCGTTTTCGCTCTCTGCAGAATGCTTTAAGTTATCTGCTGTTTTTGAAATATGAACAGGATATTCAGCATTTACAGGAACAGATGCAGTACCAATATTTTTGTAAAGTAAGTCGAAGTAAATTTTAGCATGAGCCTCTTCATTTGCCGCCGTTTCGTTAAACAGTATTTCCAGTTCCTTAAAACCTTCTTTGTGTGCTATTCTTCCATAAAATAAGTAGCGAGTATAAGCTTGACATTCGCCAGCATAAGCACGCATAAGATTAAGACATGTTTCACTTTGTTTGAATTCCATAAAAACACCCTTTCTAAGTAAAAATATTATATCTCCTTTATTATGATTACTTTGGCTTAGAAATATGCATTATACCATTGAATAAGTTATGTAGCTATGTTATAGTAACGGTACTATTAGTTGGTGCTGTAACCCCTTCTTTTAAGGGGTAAGATTTTTAGACATAAAGTTAGAAAGGATAGAGAGAGTATGATATTTGAAACTTATAATGAAGAGACAACCTTTAATATAGCAAAGGAGCTAGGAAGTAAAGCTAAGGCAGGCGATATATTTTGTTTGGTGGGAGATTTGGGCGTAGGCAAAACAGTGTTTGCAAAGGGCTTTGCAACTGGTTTAAATATTGAAGAACATATAACTAGCCCTACATTTACAATTGTTCAGGTTTATGACGCAATAATTCCGCTATATCATTTTGATATGTATAGAATTGAGAATACTCAAGAATTGGAATTTATAGGATACCAAGATTACTTTTGGGGTAAAGGGGTATGTTTAGTTGAGTGGGCAAATCGGGTTACAGATGCAATTCCTGATACAGCGATTTGGGTTAGCATCGAAAAAGATTTGACTATGGGGCTTGATTATAGGAAAATTCTTATTGATTTTCCAGCAGAAGGAGAGAAGTATGAGTAATAGAATTTTAGCTATAGACACATCAGCAATGGCCGCTAGCGTTGCATTAGTAGAGGATGGCAAGTTAGTAGCAGATTATTATATATGCAATGAGCTAACGCATGCTGAGACGATAATGCCAATGGTAGAAAATATAAAATTAATGACAAAGTTGGATGTAGAAACGATAGATGCTATAGCAGTTACAAGTGGACCCGGTTCATTTACAGGACTTAGGATTGGGGTATCAGCAGCAAAAGCGTTAGCACTAGCTTTAAATATAAAATTAATTGGCATATCCACGTTAGATGTATTGGCATATAGCGTGTACAACACAAATAAAATTATATGCCCTATTATGGATGCGCGTAGAAATCAGGTATATACAGCGTTATATACCTTTGAAGATTCTAATTTAACTATGCTACAGCCACATATGGCTGTGGATATACATGAGATATTAGAATTAGCATTAACTTATAAAAAGGATGTAGTATTTGTAGGGGATGGTATAGATGCATTTAAAACAGTAATATTAGACACATTAGGGCAATATGCGCATTTTGCACCTAGTTTTTTAAGTATGCAAAGGGCATGTGTGCTTGCTCATATGGCTCAATATGCTAAACCACAAAATCCTGATGAGTTAGTTCCTATATATCTTAGAAAATCACAAGCAGAAAGAGAGCTTGAACAATGCAAGCCCGCATAAGACGAGCTACTACTATAGATGCACAAGAAATTTATGAAATTGAGCACAATAGTTTTAGTGACCCTTGGAGCTTACAAAATATAAAAAATGATATAACAAATCCTGTGTCATGTTATTTTGTTGCTAGCATAAATGCAAATATTGTAGGTTATATAGGGCTGTGGAATGTAGTGGGTGAGGGGCAAATCACTAATTTAGCAGTTAGCAAGGAGTATCAAAGGCAAGGTATTGCAAATGAGTTAGTGAGCGCTGTAGTGGAGTATTCAATAAATCAGCAGATGGAGTTTATTTTGTTAGAAGTAAGAGCATCAAATGAAGCTGCACAATCTTTATATAAACGGTTTGAGTTTACACAAATTGCAACCCGTGTAAATTATTATACTTTACCAAAAGAGGATGCTATTATTATGAAATTAGAAGTCAAATCGGAAGGGGTTTAATAATGAAACAATATGTATTAATAACAGGTGCTAGCGGAGGTATAGGTGCGTCACTTGCATTAAAGTTTGCTAAGGAAGGGTACAATTTAATACTAATAGGGCGCAATGTAAGTAAGTTAGATAATCTTAGCTATATTATAACAAGGGCATACAATATCAATGCCATAACTTATCAGGTGGATTTATCATCTCCAGAACATATAACACGACTGGTAAACAAGTTAAAAAAGGCAAATTTAAATATTACAATAGTTATAAATAACGCCGGAGTAGGCAGTTTTGGGGAATTTAAAAATATAGACGCTACTAAAGATTTAGAAATAATTAATGTTAATGTACAAGCTACAACGTTATTGTTAAAAGAAATAATACCGTTGCTAAATAAACATTCGCATATAGTACAAGTTGCCTCCACCGCAGCATTTACTCCAGGGCCTTATATGGCTGTGTATTATGCATCAAAAGCATATGTTTTATCGTTATCTTTAGCTTTAAGGCATGAGTTAAAGAAAGATAATATACACGTTAGTGTGCTGTGTCCTGGGCCAACAATTAGTGATTTTCAAACTAAAGCTGGCATGAAAAAGGCAAAATTTACTAACTTAATTATAATGCACCCAACTAAAGTAGCAAATATTGCATACAAAGGTATTAGAGCGAATAAATCTATTATAATAACAGGTTTTGCTAATAAATTGTTATTGCAATGTATGAATTTCATTCCATATAATGCTAAATCGAGCTTAACAGCTAAGTCTCAGAAAATAGTATAAACTTTAGGGGGGGATTAAATGTCGTTAAGAACTAAATATAGACAAGAATTTGTAGTAGATTTTAGTGAGATAGATTGTAGATTAGAAATTAAGCCATCTTCATTAATCGGTTATATGCAACAGGTTACTGAAAATCATGCGCGTACTTTAAACGTAGCATTTTCTCAGGCTGGTGAATCGTTGTTTTGGGTTGTAGGTAGAACTAAATTGGTAATTTATAAATATCCGTGCTGGAAGTCTAAAGTTATAATTGAAACGTTTCCAACTGGTGTAGATAAAATGTTTATGATGCGCAGTTATAGAATTTATGATGAAAAATATGATTTGTTAGCTGAGATAATAGGTTGCTTTTTACTTGTAGACGAAAACACTAACAAGCCTATTAGACCTACTAATATGAGTACAACTTTAAGTTCTATTTTGTTTGAATATAGAGGCGAGAAATTAGATAAGATAAAGTCTGGCGGAGAATTAATTCGTAGCGAGAATAGAAAGGTCAGATATAATGAGTTAGATATAAATAGACATATGAATAACTGCTACCATTTTAACTGGACGGTAGATATGTTTAGCTCGATTGAACTTGCGGCGCGACCTATAAAAAGTATTCAGCTTAATTATGTTACTGCTGTTAAAGAGGGTTCTATTGTTATAGTTAGGTTGTTTAAGAAAAGTAATGATACATTTTACGTTGAGGGAATAAGTAACGATGAAAAGCCAATTATATATTGGCAAAGTACATTAACTAGATAAATCAAAAATAGACCTTGTTACTCGATAAGGTCTATTATTTGTGTTAAAGTTTTCGCACCAAAGACTACTTTGCTATCATTAATAATAATAGCTGGAACGTTACGGATTTTATGCTTAGCTCTTAGGTTTTCAAATAATGCAATATCGATCATTTCAGTTTCTATATTACAGTTTAAAATTGCTAGCCTTTGAGAAGCAACTACTATATCTGGGCATAGATGACAAGATAATGAAACTGCAACCTTAATGTTAACAGCTTTATTAATTGCTTTTATCCTATTTATATCATCTTCTGCAATAGCCTGACCGCTACTGCCTAGATTGTATATAGTCAAAATAAATGAATTTAATTCATGCCCGCCTGGAATGCCACAAAATTTAATTCCTAAGTATTGCTGTTCATCAGTTTGCATAGATACAACCGGAAATTTATCTATGCGTAGAAACTGTTCTAAAGCAATATTTTCACCCTTTTCATAAGCCTTTAGCACTAGCTTATCCGTTAAAACCACCAGTTCCTCTAAAAATTCTTTTAATTCTATAGAACGACTATTTTTAGAATCCACAACTGTAATTAGTATAATAGCTTTGGTAAGACGAGAAAATACCCCTTGTAATTGATTAGCTATAGGAGGAGTTATAAATTTGTTTTTAGGCTTAGGCTTAGGCAAAACAGCTTTAGGGGTGTCGGTTGTTTTTGCTTTTGTTAACCCTAACTTAGCTATATACTTAACAGCCGCCTCAGCCGCACTAGACCCTTCTTTAACTGCAACAATCATCGGTCTTAACATTCTATACCGCAGTTCATTCTTACGCAGCTCCCCACACGCAAACACTCCTTCTATATTAGTATGAAGGTTATCATCTGTAATAATATACCCATAAGCAGTTAATGATAAAATATCTTTAACTACAGCAGTTGCTGGCTCCACTCCACTACAAATAAATAGTTTAAACCCAGTTTCCACATAATATTCCCACTCTTCTTTAGTAATATTATGTTTAAACGCTGCCCTAGTTACAAACTTATCTCCCCACACCTTGGTTAAGGTTGTATTATATTTAATGACAATTCTCTTATACTTTTTAAGTTTATTAAAATCTTCCTTAGTGCATATAAAGTTAGGTGTTTCTACTATAATAGTTATTTTAGAAGCATATCTGGTTAAAAATATTGCATTTTCTATCGTTCTACAGTTATTACCGATAATTACAACCTCTTTATTTTTAGCTAATTCCCCCTCAGCACTTACGCAATAGCTTATGCCTTTACCAATAAACAGCTCTTCTTGCTCAAAACCTAGCAATCTAGGCTTTGAATATAAAGCAAATATTACTGTAGTAGCTTTATGCAAATTTATACTTTTAACATTTTCTTTAAGACTAACGGTAGTGATTTCTTCTGATATAAACTTAACATCTAGACTGGTTGCACGCTCATGCATTTGCTTAAGAAACCGTTTATTCTCAGAATGCATTGTATTTTCATCGTAACGAGGATTTTCTATAACCAGAACACTCAAGTGCGCTGTGGCAGCAGAAATTGCTGCAAATAGGGCAGAGTTTCCGCTCCCTACTATAATTACATCATATATCATGTCATCCCCCCCATAAGTGATTAGTTAATAATAATATACCATATTTTATTATTGTTATCAATATAACTTTTTATATATTCCCATTTTTAGAAATATTCTTTAAAAAGCTATGCCAATATGTATAAATAGGGTAAAAAGCAGGAATTTGTAAAAAAAACAAAAAAAATATCAAAAAAGCGTTGACATAGTGTAATGCTATCTGATATACTAAGCAAGTGTTAAACATTCCTCGATAGCTCAGCGGCAGAGCATTC
>MDJM01000052.1 GCA_001994995.1 Candidatus Parepulonipiscium sp. PG-Nuni2H_MBin01
CCTAAATTAAAAGGAAATAGCTCTTATGAACTTGCAGAAAAATATTTACCGTTAGGTGCCAGTGGAATTGTTACTTTTGGTTTAAAAGGTGGCCTTGAAGCGGGTAAAACGTTTATTAATAATGTAAAACTTGCTTCATTAGTAGTTCATGTTGGAGATTTACGTACACATGTGCTTCATCCAGCAACTATGACGCATAGACAGCTTGATGAGCAAACACAATTAGCAGCGGGTGTAACACCAGAGACAATTCGACTTTCTATTGGTATAGAACATATTGATGATATAATAGCAGATTTAACTCAAGCACTTGCACAAGTTTAAAGATAAATGCTGGTTACATTATTGTAGCCAGCAAATTTAACGTAGTTAAGGGGTGATGTACGAATGCCAGTTATAATACCAAAAGATTTGCCGGCAGCAGATATACTAGCGCAGGAGAATATTTTTATTATGCATGATGAAAGGGCAAGAAGCCAAGATATACGTGCATTAAATATAGCAATAGTAAATCTTATGCCTACAAAAATAGAAACAGAGACGCAGTTATTACGTTTAATAGGAAATACACCGTTGCAGGTGAATGTAGACTTAATTCATATGGCATCGCATAAAAGTAAAAATGCTTCCACTGAGCATTTAAAAACATTTTATAAAGATTTTAATGATATAAAAAACACACGTTATGATGGTATGATTTTTACAGGTGCGCCTGTTGAAACGTTAGATTTTCATAATGTAGATTATTGGGATGAGTTAACACAACTTTTAGACTTTGCAAGAGATAAAGTATGTTCTTCTATGTTTATTTGTTGGGGAGCGCAAGCTGCGTTATATCATTATTATGGTATAAATAAAATAATGTTAAACAGTAAGTTATTTGGAGTATTTGAGCACGATGTAAAAATACGTCGCCCAATAGTTAGAGGGTTTGATGATGTATTTTTTGCGCCCCATTCTCGGCATACCAGTTGGGATTTAGATGAAATTAAAATGATTGATGATATTGAAATTATTGCAAGTTCTACAGAAGTCGGAGCTTATATTTTGGTTAGCAAAGACCAAAAGTTTATATTTGCATCGGGTCACTCTGAGTATGGCCCAATGGTGTTAGATAAGGAATATCAACGGGATTTAAATTTGGGATTAGATATTGATATACCGAAAAATTATTACCCTAACGATGACCCTACGAAAAAACCTATAGTTAGATGGAGAAGCCATGGAAATTTATTATTTTCCAATTGGTTAAATTATCATGTATATCAAGAAACACCATATTAAAGCCCTCTATTGTAAAGTAAAATGTATAAAGTTATCCCCTCTTTTTTATGGATTAAATTATTGACGAAAATAAGGCCTCATGTTAATATTAGAATAAAAAAGGGGGTGTTTATTATGACGCGTACAAAGTTATCTACTAAAGACATTGCCTATATTGGTTTAGTAACTACATTAATTGTAATTTGTTCTTGGATTTCAATACCTATGGCGATTCCATTTACGTTACAAACTTTTGCAGTGGCGTTTGCTTTATTATTTTTAGGCGGAAAAAAAGGAACTTTAGCAATTATGATATATTTGTTAATAGGGGCAATCGGAATACCTGTATTTGCTAATTTCAGAGGAGGAATTGCTAGTTTAGTTTCACCCACTGGAGGGTATTTAGTAGGATTTTTAATTCAAGGTTTTATATACTCTTTATTCATCCCTCGTTTTGGGGAAAGTAATATGGTGAAATTAATCACTTTACTTATTGGTAATGTTGCTATTTATGCTTTCGGTACCATTTGGTTTTTAATTGTTATAGGTAATACAATGACGTTTTGGGTGGCACTTGGTATGTGTGTGTTTCCTTATGTTATTCCTGATATGATTAAACTCGCATTAGCTTTTGTTGTTGTTAATAGATTAAAACCTATATTACGTAAGTCAACTACCCCCACCTAAGAGGTGAGGGCTTGAAAAAGCCTTAGTTGATTAGCCTAAGCATTAAGTTACTACGTTATTTTAGAATATATAGTTACCCTAGAATGCTCCACAAGTTCTAGGCTCTAAGGTTAGTGATTAAACATCTTTGAG
>MDJM01000053.1 GCA_001994995.1 Candidatus Parepulonipiscium sp. PG-Nuni2H_MBin01
ACTTCTCCATGTGGCAAACTGCCCCACATATGCCCAGCAACCGCAATATCAACGCCATCTAAAACGCCACATTCAATCATAGGTAACGCTCCACCTAAAGTTTCCTCCGCAGGCTGAAACATAAATTTAACGGTACCATTTAAAACGTCACGGCACTCATTTAAAATCATAGCAGCACCAAGAAGTGCAGCAGTATGCCCATCATGACCGCAAGCATGCATAACCGACGGCACTACCGACTTATACGGCACATCAGCCTGCTCATTAATCGGCAATGCATCCATATCTGCCCTTAGCAAAATAGTCTTACCACTCTGCTTTCCTTCCAAAACACCAACTACACCAGTCTTAGCAACGTTTGGGGTAGTGTCAATACCTAAACAGCGTAAAGTGCGGCACACAAGCTCGGACGTATTATGCTCCTCAAAACCAAGCTCTGGATGCATATGAATATGCTCCCTAAGCGAAATAATTTTATCTGAAAACTTATTAGCAATACTATTAATCATAAAAAAACCTCCTCCTCTTCAGTATACTACAAAAATACACAATATATTATAACTGTAGTAAATTATTCCCTCGACATATTAGACTGTTAATCCGGTTATAATACATAATAACAAATTATAAAAGGATGTGAACTTATGAATAAAAAACTAGCCATATTTATTACTATGATGCTTAGTTCCCCGTTAATCGCCAAAGAGCAAGAGCAATTAATAAGCGCACAAAAAGCTATGAAGTTAGTGGAAGCCTATAACCCTGATGATGAGTACCGATATACGAAAACTGTTTACAGTCATTACGGTCAATACGGTGAGGAACCGCCTTCGTTTCATATAATTTACCCTAAAAATTCTACATCAGCAGGCTATTACGCTGTGCACACTGTAACCGGCGAAATTTTGCATGGCATAACAGAGCCGGAACTGCTGTTATACGATGGCTTTCCTAAGATTAGTGAAGACGAAGTATACGAAATAGGGCGACAAATTTTTGGCGCTGACGTAACTATTTGCGCCGAGGTAGAGAAAATTGGCGAGCGACTATATTATCACCTAAGCACAGACCAAGCTGACATAATACTAAGAGATGATGCTGTAGAATTTAACGCTAATTTATACTTAAATAACCATAAACTAGAACCTGTAGAAATTAGCACTGCTGGCTATGTATTTCCTAACAGCCACAAGTGTTATTTGGAAGAGTGGCAACTAGATGGCCTAACAGTTGAACAACTGCGCATAGCTCGCAATGAAATCTACGCTCGACACGGCCGTACATTTCACTCAAAGGAGCTGCAAGATTACTTTAACGCACGCTATTGGTACAACGGCACTGTAGACTGCGACTGCTTTGATGAGCAGACGCTTAATGAGATTGAACGCGCCAATATTTCGCTTATCCAAAAGTGGGAACAGATGGGGGGGTTCTC
Organism: Candidatus Parepulonipiscium sp. PG-Nuni2H_MBin01; assembly: GCA_001994995.1. Taxonomy (GTDB): domain Bacteria; phylum Bacillota; class Clostridia; order Lachnospirales; family Cellulosilyticaceae; genus Parepulonipiscium; species Parepulonipiscium primum. The sequence continues at coordinate 1,436 of MDJM01000053.1, forward strand.
TTTGCCTAAATTAACGCAAGATGAAATTACACAGCTGGCGCAGTCATTGCTAAGCTCTGAGGAAGTCCGCTCATGTGTGTTAGGTTCACTTGCAGGATATAGCTATTATGAGTTTATATCAGCTATAGACCCGGCAGTTAAAGTGATAATTAGGGAAGATGGTGCGTTATTTGATGCTGGGGATAAGCTTGGTGGGCTTAGCTCATTAAAGCCTCTTATTGTAACTTAGCGAACTGATAGCTAAATTTATATATGTTGTAATAAATTCTACCTATGCGCAATAATATAACATAGTATGGTGTTAAAAATTTTGTATAAAGGTGGTTAAAATTATGAGAAACTCAAATATTGTTTCAAATGAGCTAACAATAGAAGTGCCAAAGCTACTTGGTAGGCAAAATGAATTGTCTTGGTATAAAAACGCAGCTAATGCGGGGCAGGTAGAAGCCCAGTATAAGCTAGCTTTATGCTATAAAAATAACAACCAACCCGAGGCTATTCATTGGTTTACCCAGGCGGCCCAACAAGGGCATATTAAGTCCCAGTATAACTTAGGTTTAATTTTTCTAAATGGTGAGGAAGTAAAGATTAACATTGAAGCTGCCATTTATTGGTTATCTCAATCGGCCCAGTCAGGTCATGTCGACTCACAGTTTAATCTAGCTTTATGTTATGACACTAATACCGAAGAAGCTTTAGAATGGTTTACCAAAGCCGCTGAGGAGGGACATATGGGTGCTCAGTTTAACCTAGGTTTATGTTATGATGAAGACCTAGAAACTGCAGTTAGTTGGTTTGAAAAAGCTGCAAGCCAAGGCCACTCATTAGCTAAACTAACTTTGGCGGATACTCTATTTAGAATTGGAGACAATTATTATAGGCAGGCGGATTATGAATCTGCTATTCCATGGTTTAGAGATGCATTAGAGAAAGGGAGTACACAAGCACAGTCCTATCTCGCTAATGCTTTATATAAACTAGGCACTTATTACTACGATAAGCAAGACTTTGAAACCGCGATACACTTGTGTAAACAAGCTGCTGAGTACGGTCATATTGGCGCGCTCGATAGTATAGGAGAGTCGCTTTGTAAAGTTGGAATTAGTTACTATAATAAGGAAGAGTTTGAACAAGCTATAGTTTGGTATAAACAATCTGTTGAATATGGATTTGCAGAAGCTAAAGAGCATATTGTGGATTGTTTATATCGCATAGGCGCAGAATATTACTACAAGGGTGAATTTGAAGCTGCCACATCTTGGTTTATTCAAGCGACTAAAGAGGGCCACTACGTTGCTAAGTATCAGCTAGAAGATTGCTGGTTTAGATTGGGCGAGGCGTATTATTTAAAATGCGACTTGCAACAAGCTATTAACTGGCTATCTAAAGTTAAAGAGCATAAAATTGCTAAAATCCGTTTAGAGGATAGTTTATACCGCTTAGGCGTTAGTAGCTATGAAGCTGGTGAAGAAAAGTTAGCTTTAGACTTATTAACTAGAGCTTGTGAGTTGGATGGTAAAAATGCTATTTATTGCTGGCACTACTTAGGAAAACTGTATAACGAAAATTGGGAATTTGAATTAGCTCAAAAGTGGCTAACTCTCGCTGCAAACGCTGGATTAGTAGCTGCTCAATTTGATTTAGCCATGTTCTATTATGAGGGCGCAAATCAAAACTATGATTTAGCTATAGTTTGGCTAACTCGCGCAGCAGAGGCTGGTCATACAAACGCGCAACTATATTTATCCGCTTGCTTTAAAAAAGGTTACATTGTAGACATCGATATAGAGCAAGCAATGTTTTGGTTAATAAAAGTGGCAGAAACTGGTGACGCAGATGCTAACTATACATTAGGAAATTATTACGAATCTAATGGTGAATTAGAAAAAGCTTTACAACATTATACTCAAGCCGCTGAATCAGAGCTACCTAAAGCTAAACAGCACTTACCACAAATTTGGTATAAGTTAGGGATAAGTTATAAAAATACAGACCCTGAAAAAGCTACAAAATTGATAAATAAAGCTATTGCAGCTGGATATTTAATCTAATTACATGCCTCTATTTTAAAAATGGAGGCATAATACTAGCAAGCCCGTACATAAAAATAGATTAATCATTTAAAACTATTTACAATTAAGCTCAATTATGCTAATATTTTAGTAATGAGATATACAATTATTAACTAGTATTTACCTAATTTACTTATTTATTCGGAAAGGATTGGTTGTTGAAATGAAACTTATAACACGTTCAGATTTTGATGGATTAGCGTGTGCGGCATTGCTGAAAGTGGCAGGAATAATAGACCATTGGGAATTTGCACACCCTAAGGATTTACAGGATGGACTAGTAGAAGTAGGTCCAGATGATTGTTTAGCTAATGTTCCTTATGTTGAAGGCTGCGGTTTATGGTTTGACCATCACTGTAGTGAACATGAAAGAGCCGATTTAGCTGGCAAATATAATGGTGAGAGTAGAGACTCTCCGTCTTGCGCTAGAATTATTTATGAATATTATGGAGGAGCCGAAAAGTTCCCTAATTTAGAGTCTATGATGTGGGCTGTAGATAAGGTTGATTCAGCAAATTTAACAATAGATGAAATCCAAAACCCGCCAAAGTGGATTTTGCTAGGATTTCTTATGGACCCTAGAACTGGCTTAGGTAGATGGAGAAAGTTTACTATTTCAAATTACGTACTTATGGAGAAGCTTATTGATTGTTGTATAACAATGGATATAGATGAAATTATGCTTATGCCTGATATTAAGGAAAGGATAGAAGTATATTGGGAGCAAAATGAAAAGTTTATTGAAATGGTTAGAAAATATACCCATGTAGATGGCGATGTAATTATTACGGATTTAAGGGGTGTTGACCCTATCTATACTGGCAATAGGTTCCTTATCTATAGCATGTATCCAAAACAAAATATCTCAGTTTGGATAGTTAGCGGTAGAGGAGGTCTAGGTTGTAGTTGTGCAGTTGGTTATTCGGTTTTAAATAGGACATCTAATGTTAATGTGGGTAGTTTAATGCTTAAGTATGGCGGCGGTGGACATAAGGCGGTTGGTACTTGCCAGTTTACTGAGGATGCGATGCTTGAAAACATTCCTCAGCTATTAAGAGAGCTTATTGATATGTCTAATACTAAATAGCAAAAACACAAGGCGATTGTTATACGCCTTGTGTTTTATTTTGTGTCTAAATGGCTAAGATACGTATCAAAAATATAGTTTACAAATGCAGTCGTATCTCCTGTATACCAACTGTTTTTATAATGTGCCGCTTCTGATTGAAAAATTAAGAAATTCATTTTATCGTTATAAGTAACATCTATTCCTATTATCCAGTCTTGTGTTGAAAGCGATAAATACTTCGCTGTCTCTAAGTCCAAATCATTCACTAAAGTTATAATAGTTGCTATTTCATCAGGGTCAGTAATGATAATCTTATCTGACGAAGATGAGTTCCATATAATTAATTCATCGGCAGCAGTATTTAATGAAAATGTAGTATCATAAAACATAAAATACCATATCGCTATAGCTGCTAACACTAATACTAATATTACCTTTTTCATACAATCACCTCTCTTTATGTCTAGTATGGCTTAAAGTAGAAATATTATTACCATGATTAACATAGCAGGTAACATATTTGCAACTTTAATGTGCTTAATTTCTAATATATTAAGGGATAGCCCTATAAGCAGAATTCCGCCGACAGCGCTAATTTGTTCTATTAACATAGGGTCTAGAAAAGGTTCTATCGTAGCAGCAAATAGAGTTATTAACCCTTGATAAATTACTAGCGGTATAACAGAAAACATAACTCCAATGCCCATGCTATTAGCGAATAATATAGACGTAATACCATCCATAAAGCTTTTAGTAAACAGAATGCTATGCTCACCACGAAGCCCACTATCAAGTGCGCCCATTATAGCCATAGAGCCAACGCAGTAAAGTAGCGTAGCAGTCATCATACCTTCAACGAATGTACTGTTATCAAACTTAATTTTAGTCAAAAGCTTCTTTTTTATATTATTACCAAACTTATCCAGCGTCCTTTCTATATTCCACCATTCCCCTATAATGCTACCAAGAACAATGCTAACAATAACCTGCAGTATATTAGTGCTAGCTAGTGCATAGTCAATCCCCATAACACAAACGGTAAGCGCAATACCATTAAGTATAATCGTCTCAAAACCTTTCGGTATCCCTTTCTTAAACCCAAGTCCCATAAGAGAACCTATTATAATAAGAGTTGCATTAACAATAGTGCCTAAAAACATTGTACATCACTCCTTTAGAAATATTTAGCAATTTAAGAGTACCATATTTTTAAACTTAAGTCAAATTGGAACCAATCGCTATATTTTATAATACTATATGATAAGTGCTTAATAAGGAGGATATAGCGATGCAAAGATTTTTGTTTTCATTAATGTTACCGTTAGTTATATTATTTATGATAATTATAAAACCGCTTTGTTTACTATTTAATACAATTCTTAGATTTATTCAATGGGGAATAAGCCATTTTGCCTTTATACATATCAATTTAAATATGCCAACCAATAAGGAATTTATGGAGCTTGAGAATATAAGATATTTAGAGCCACCACAGTTTATAAAGAAGCTGCAGCGCTATCCAGATGTAATTAGCATAATTGTGGCAATAGTTACTCTATTTGTAATTTCCAATTTGTTGTAACAAAAAAAAGGGGAAAGCTCCCCTTTTATTAGCGTGTTTCAGTCCAATCAGTATAAATAACGTTAGTAATTTGATATTCAAAAATTAAATCATTGTAACGCTCATTATAAAGAGTCTTATGAGTGTCAATTAGCTGGTCAATGTAACAACCAAATGAAGTATTAGTAATATCGTTTGCGTAAAGAGTAGCACCAGTGAGGTTGCAGTTAAAACCTACAATATAGTCGCCGAAAATATTCTTAATAGAAAGCACCCCTTGAACCTCTCTAATGTCTTTAGAAGTGCCATTATTAACAGCGAAATCAAACTCAATTTTAGTCCCATCCACATTGCGCTTATCCACAACATCCATAGTAATCGCCGAGTTAACTTCTGTTGAAAACGTAGTGTTTTGTCTAACAGGGGTATCGGCATAAATGATTTCATCAACGTTAACCGTAAATTTCATTAAACCGTAATCGTTGTTATACAGCTCCACCTCAGATTCTACAAAAGAATTGATGCAAATAGGAGTATCGTAAAACTCCGCAAAGCCATAAGCCAAAACCGTATTACCAGTAAGTACTATAGGGTCGGTGATAATAATTCCTTCAAATAAATCTTCCACAGTTAAAGTTCCTTTAATTGCGCGTATGTCCTCGTCTGAGTTATTTTGTACAAAATAATGCATCTGGACATAATCTGCATAACTTGAAGCATTTCGGGGAATGTTTATCTTATCAGCTGTGTGAACAACTACAGCGTTTGATGATACTACCTCTCCGCTAGAAGTTATAATCATATTATTGGGAACTTCTGTAATTTCTGATGGATTACCTACGTTGAATAAAAATACTCCCATTACAATTACTAGTATTAATAAAAATAAGCCAAGACATCCAATTGCAATTGTTAGCGCCATAATTATTCCTCCTTTTCTTTCATACATTATACTAATTAGACCGTAGACTGGATAAAAAGTTATATACATATTATATGATAATATTGGGATTTATAGTCCTAATTTTGGTAAAATAATTATAAATTAGCATCTGTTTCTATAATTTCGTTGGTAGCAAAGTACGAGGTTTCTATTACTTGCTTTGGTGCTAGAGCTTCTATTGCTTCTACATCGGCTGGGGTTGCTGCTAGAGCAGTTATAATTGCAACTATAACTACAATGATGGTAATAAATAAAACTACGGCTAAGCATGCTATCACAATGTTAAAAATCATCGTCTCACCTTCCTTATTTTTATAATATATATTGCCATTATATTAGATGAAAATTAATTATGTGATTAAAATAAATAAAACTGTATAAATTACCAATTATAATGTATATAAATTTGGAAAAGTTTTTATTAATAAAGTATTTGTTATAATTACATATAAAGATTTTAGTATAAAGGCCGATAATATTATTGAGATTAATAGTCTTAGGTTTTAATTTAAATATAACTTTTAATCTAAAAATGAAAGGGGGATGTAATAATGTCAATAGGGGCAGTACAAAATTCATATGGCACATACTCAGTGCAGTCTGTTCAAACGTCGGCAACTGAGTCGGTAACACCTGTATCTTCTGTAAAACCTACGGTGGAGTCCACTAGCACTCAGCAACAACCACCACCACCGCCACCACCGCCATCTAAGTCTGATGAGGAAAAGCAAACTGATATAACTAATGCTCAGCAACTTTTGGAGGCTCAAACTACTGAGAATGCTCAGCAGATAAGAGCTACTGCATATTCGGCTTTAACTGAAACTGACGAAACTGAAGTAGCTGATGAAACTGACGTAACTGATAACACTGAAGTAACTGAGGAAGTAGTAACTGAAGATGATGAGCCAAATTGGCAAACTAGTGTGCAAGAGAGTTTAGACCGCTTGCAAGAGTTAGCTAATAGCGCTTCTCAAGCTAGCACGGATGCTTATAAAGAGTTGCTACAAAGAGAAGTTAGCGAACTTAAAGAAAGCATTAGTCAAAACTTAGAGGGCACTGAGCATAGTTTGGATAGCTTAGGCTTAACTGACTTTGATGTAACTGGGGAGTTTTCTATAGATACACTTACTCGGGCATCAGATATTCTTAACGGTATACCACCGTCTGATACTCCTACCGTAGAAGATGTAGTAGTGGAGGAGACAACAGAGGAGGAGGTAGTGGAAGAAGAGACGGAGACTTTCGATTTAGGGAGCGATTACTTAAATTCATTAGTGGACGATTTTTCACAATTCCAAATTGCAAGTGTATTAAAGTATGACAATACAAGTAGTTTGTTAAGCCTGTTATACGGCGATAGCTCATCTACGGATAACACCTTCTATAATACATGGTATAGTTAAAATTTTCAGCAGCTGGATTAAATAATCTGGCTGTTTTTTTATGCCTTTGGGAAATAAAACCAATGTTAAACTATTCCAATATGGTTTTACTATACTAAATAAATAAGTTATTACATATAATATGTTCGTAGAAAATATCCAGCCTAAATATAAAAAGAAAGAGAGATGTGCAGATGAAATATAAACAATTATATATACCTTTAACAGCGCTATCAATGGCGCTAACGGCATGTGCTATTCCTATAGATGATACGCCGTTTAGGTCTAATAATATGGAGCCACTTCATGTTAATAAAACTCCAGATTTGCCGCTTGTACCACCTAATGTGGATGGTATACCTCATGATATAGCAACAAATAGGCCCCCCCATATGCTACCGTTTACTATACCAGAGCCACCTATCATTAATCCTGTTAGTCTAGAAGCTGCTGATGGATTTACAGATAGAGCAGGGCGCGCGATTATTAAGTTGGACGAGTATAATCGGATAGTATCGTACTCCCCTGCGTTTACGGAAATACTTGTGGATTTGGGGCTAGGTGATAAAGTAGTAGCAACGTCAACTTACGACTTTACGCGAGGTATACCTAGAAATGTAACGGTTTTTGATACGATGAACCCTAGTGTGGAAGATGTGGCGGCGGTAGACCCGGACTTAATAATTGCTTCGCCACTAGCTGGAGAGGCTCTTATTGGTCTAAACTCAAGCAATATAACTGTAGCAACTGTACCTACTGCTAATAAAATAGCAGATATTTATGATGACCTAGATTTTATGGGCGAATTACTTAATAAACAAGATAAAACTGATGAGCTAAAGCAACATATGCAAGATGTAATTCATGACTATATTGTTGCGGCAGCTGATATAGAAGATAAGCGAACTGTATATTTTGAGGTAGCACCAGCTCCTAATATGTATGCAACTGGTGCGGATACTTTTTTAAATGAGATGATTGAATATGTAGGGGGCATTAACGTTATTGCGATGCCTTCGTGGGTTCGTGTTACCGACCATATGATTGTAGCAGCTAACCCAGATGTGATTTTGACTAATAGCAATTATAAAGACTATCCGTATTTAGATATTATGAAGCGCAATGGTTGGCATAATATTACTGCGGTAGATGAATATCAAGTGTATCAAGTCGACCATCCGTCTACATCGCTAGCAAATCACAATATAGTTAATGGCATGGTGGAAATTGCGCGTTCTATATATCCTGAGTTTTACTAAATATTACAAATTGATACTGGCTTGACTAGAGCTTTAGTTGTATGGCACAATGAAATTGGAAAATATTTTAGTATAAGGAAAGAGGGAACAGAATGGATAACAATTTAAATTATAATGGTGATGTGCATTTAGGTATGGAGCAAGCTTTAACTATGGCGGCGCAAAGTTTAGTGGACCAAGGCTTAAATCAAGCTGAGGTTGAGGATGTATTATCAGTAGAAGAGGTTGAGTATTTATAATTACAAAGGCTATTACTTAGATAACGCTCTAGGTAATAGCCTTTTATATGTAACGGTGCCGCTAAATACGACACCTTATTTTTGTTAATGATTGACATGCCAAATGTCTTCGTCATACTGAGCAATAGTTCTATCAGATGAGAAATAGCCCGCCTGAGAAATGTTAACTACTAATTTTTTAGCCCAAGCCATTCTATCCTCATAATCAGCAAACATACGTTCTTTAGTTTTAATATACTCTTTAACATCAAGCAACGTCATAAACCAGTCTTTGCGGATAAGCTCCGCATGGATTTCAAGAAGTAGCGATGGATTTCCTAGTTTCATCATTTCAGGTGAGATAATAAAATTAATCCAAGTGCGGATGTCCTCGTCATTAATATAATAATCTACAGCTTTGTAACTCCAGTCGCCATACATTTTAATAACGGTTTCGCTAGATTCACCAAAAATATAAATATTATCAGCGCCAACTAATTCATGAATTTCCACATTAGCCCCATCATCAGTGCCTAGAGTAAGTGCGCCGTTAAGCATAAATTTCATATTACCAGTGCCACTCGCTTCTTTAGATGCAAGAGAGATTTGCTCAGAAATATCACAAGCTGGAATAAGTTTTTCCGCATATGTTACGTTATAGTTTTCGACCATAACAACTTGCAAATGTGGTGACACTTGTGGGTCATTAGCAATAAGTTCTTCTAAGCATAAAATAACGTGGATTATATCCTTAGCTATAATGTAAGCTGGAGCTGCTTTAGCGCCAAATATACATGTAATAGGTGTTGGCGGAATTTTTCCTGCTTTTATTTCTAAATATTTATATATAATGTATAGCACGTTCATTTGTTGGCGCTTATATTCATGTAAGCGTTTAATTTGAATATCGTAAATTGAATTTTCGTTTATAGTAGCTTTGCCGATTTGTTGTAAATATTGCTTAAGTTGAACTTTTTTAGTTTGCTTAATATCTAGCAGTTCTTTAAGAGCGCCTTCATTATCTGTTAAAGAAATTAACTTTTTAAGCGCCTCTGCGTCTTGTCTAAAGTCACCAGCACCATATTTATCAATCCATGCAACTAGCTCTTTATTACAGTGTAATAACCAACGTCTAAAAGTAATCCCATTAGTTTTATTATTAAATTTATCTGGATAAATATTATAAAACTCGCTAAGCTCATTCTCTTTTAAAATAGAAGTATGCAAAGCAGCAACGCCGTTTACGCTAAAGCTATAGTGCATATCCATACGCGCCATATGAACGCGAGCGTCTTCATCAATAATGTGTAAGTCAGCATCGTCATATTTGCTAACAACTCTATCATTTAAGTCTTTAATAATAGGTACTAAATGAGGTACTACTTCTTCTAAATATTCTAATGGCCACTTTTCTAGCGCTTCTGCAAGAATTGTATGATTAGTGTACGCACAAGTTTTAGATACTATATCAATGGCTTTATCAGTGTCAATACCGCGCGCAACTAAAAGGCGGATAAGTTCTGGAATAACCATAGAAGGGTGAGTGTCATTAATTTGGATACAAACATGTTCGTTAAGATTGTTTATATCATAGCCTTTTTGTTCACACTCAAGCAAAATAAGCTGAGCTGCATTGCTAACCATAAAGTATTGTTGATATATACGAAGTAAATGACCTTTTCTATCGCTATCATCAGGGTATAAGAATAGAGTCATGTTTTCAGTCACATTAGATTTATCAAACGAGATGCCATCTGTAACAATTTCTTCGTTAACAGTTTCGCAGTCGAAAAGATGTAGTTTATTAGTGCCACTATTATAGCCAGTAACATCTATGTCATACATTTTAGACTTAATAGTAAAGCCGTTAAAATTGACATCAAAACTAACGCCAGTGTCAGTAAGCCAACTAATAGGCTCAATCCAAGGGTTAGGAGTTTCTACTTGCATGTTGGCATTAAAGACTTGTTTAAACAGTCCGTAGTGATAGTTTAAACCTACCCCATCACCGTTAATGCCAAGAGTAGCCATAGAGTCTAGAAAACAAGCAGCTAGACGGCCAAGTCCTCCGTTACCAAGAGAAGGCTCTGGCTCTAATTCTTCAATAATATTAATATTTTTACCATTGTTAGCTAGATAGTCTCTAACCTCGTCATAAACTCCTAAGTTGATAAGATTGTTAGATAACAATTTACCGATTAAAAATTCAGCTGAGATATAGTAAACTTTTTTGTTGTTGCTAGAAGGGTTGTCGCCTTTGTCGTGAGCGGCCTCTTTAACTGCTTTAAGTAAAGCGAAATAAACATCTTTATCATCAGTACTGCTAACGCCGGCTGGCAAATATTTTTCTAAGATAGATATAAAATTCATTAAAATCTTCCTTTCTATATTTAGGGCTAGTTGGTTTATATTCCCTGTTTAGTATATTACAAAAATGGAATTTAATACGAGCTAATTAGAATAAAATTATTTTTTAAACTTATATAAAGTAGTACAACTACATAATATAAAGAATTTACTAAAAAATGGAAAGACAGGCAAGTTTTAGGATTAAAGAAAATATACTGATTAATAAATACCCCATCAAAAGGAGTCATTATGTCTAATTATATTGAAGATATTGAAGTTCAACAAATTTTACAAACTGAACCTGGTCACACTAATTTTTCTCATTCTATTAGTAATTTAAATAATACTCAGTTTTTATTTCCATTGTATTCTTTGGAGTTAACAGAAGAACATAAAAAGGAGATTTTAGAAGCACTTGATAATGCTTTACTGCTTTCAACAAACATACAGCAGACTTCCCAGTACTTAGCCATGTTACAATTGTTCCAAAAGTTAAGTCAAATACCAATTACTAATTATTGTGAATGTGCAACGTTGCCAAGTTATGGGGAAACTGCAGATAATATACCAACGACACTACCAAGTTATGGGGAAACTGCAGATAATATACCAACGACACTACCAAGTTATGGAGGCACTCCAGCAGATAATATAGCGACGACGTTACCAAGCTATGGAGGCACTCCAGTAGTAGGACCTCATCATAAACCGCCAACAGCGTTTCCAAATTACGGAGGCACTTCAGTAGGAGGACCTCATCATAAACCACCAACAGCATTTCCTAACTACGGCGGAATTCCTGTAGGACCAAGTCATACTCCAACTACATTACCAAGCTACGGCGGAACACCTGTAGCAGGGCCTGAAAATACTCCAACGACATTACCAAACTACGGCGGAATGCCAGTAGCAGGGCCTGAAAATACTCCAACGACGTTGCCAAACTACGGCGGAACACCAGTAGCAGGGCCTGAGAATACTCCAACTACATTGCCAAACTACGGCGGAATGCCAGTAGCAGGACCTGAGAATACTCCAACGACGTTACCAAACTACGGCGGCACACCTGTAGCAGGACCTGAGAATACTCCAACGACATTACCAAACTACGGCGGCACACCTGTAGCAGGGCCTGAAAATACTCCAACTACATTACCAAACTACGGCGGCATACCTGTAGCAGGGCCTGAGAATACTCCAACGACGTTACCAAACTACGGCGGAACACCAGTAGCAGGGCCTGAAAATACTCCAACTACGTTACCAAACTACGGCGGAATGCCAGTAGCAGATTCTGGGGAAGCTACTACATTCCCAAATTACGGCGATATGCCTGTGGACCTTAACGAACCACAAGTTCAACCACCAAGGCCACAACCAAAAACTGATGATACATTAGAAACAGGGGTTAACGTACTTCCTATATTTGGAACTAGCGCAGATACAAACGAACCAGTTACATTAGAAACAGCTAAATCTGATACGCAGCCACAAATAGCTCAAATAACAGAACCACAAACTACAGAGCCACAAACTACAGAGCCACAAGCGACAGAACCACAAACTACAGAACCACAAACTACAGAACCAGCTAAAACTACAGAGCCAAAAATAGCTAAAACAGAAGCTACTGCTGAAAAACAATCCCCAAAATCAGATGAGTCATGGATAGCTCAATATCCACAGGCACCAAAAGCTGCAACGAGTAAAGACACAAACGAAAGCGTGACAGTGGGAAAGCCTTCAAAAGAAGAAGAACAACAACACGTTGGTTCACCAAGCGTTGGCACAAGCAAAGATACAGACCAATCTGTAACGGTTCAGCCGGGCGATACTACAAAACCAAACAAACCAAGCAAAAAGAAACCACACAAAAATCAGTGCGGTTGCCAAAAACCAAACGAAGTAAATCTTCCAAGTTTTGGCGACGTAGTAGCAGAGATTGCTAACAAAGATAAAGGAGGCGCTCCTCTATTTGGTAACAAACCACCGTTTCTTAAAACTGTAGCTGAAATGGTAATTGATGATGACGACGATGATGATGACTTAGATGAAAACGTAATCATCAATGAAAAATTCCACGGATATAAACAAGGAAATGACGCAGATGAATCTATCACTTTAGATTCTGAGTCACCTCTAGCTACATCTTTTGGTTTACCTGAAGGTTTTTCTAAAGCTTTACAAACTGTAGAGGCTATTATGGGAAATAGTTCTGTAAAAGAAGAATGCTGCAATGCACAAAAAACTGAAACAACACCACAACAGCAAGAACCGCTTCAAGATTTAATAGAATTTATTTTTACTACATTAAAAAAATAATAAACAAAAGGGCTGTTACATTCAGTAGCAGCCCTTTTTTTGTGCATAAAAAAAAGGCTATTGCATGTGCAATAACCTCTTATTCAGATTGGCTTTGAGCTATACGAGCTAACAACTGAAGGATTTCAACATAAACCCAAACAATAGTAACTAGCAAACCTACAGCAAAAAAGTATTCCATATACTTAGGTAAGCCCGCCTGCGCACCAATAGCTATATTATCATAATCAATCATAAGATTAGCAATAGCAACGCAAACAGTGAAAATACTAAAAGCAATAGCAATAGGACTAAAGCCGTTAAGAATAAAGTTAATACCAAATAATCTAAGAATAAAGCCTAAAAAGTAAGTAGCGCAAATTGTTAGAGTAAGAATCATAACTGCCCTACGAATTTTACCAGCTAAATCTGGACATTGTCTATAAAGAAGTAAAGTAAATACTACTGAAAGCATAGTTAAAATTAAAGCTTTCTGAACAATACCATCGTAAAAATAAGCGAACACAACGGAAATAGAGCCAACAAATAGGCCTTCAGCTGCGGCGTAAAACATAGAAAGACTTGGGGCTAGAGTAGGTTTAAAGCACATGATAAAGACTAAAACAGTCCCTACAATCCCACCAACTAGACTAAATATATTAGCATATGCATTAGGCATGCCGTTAACATCTGTACAAATGAAAAAAGACAGTATAGCTACAGCGCAAGTAATAAGAATAAGTAAAATGGACTTATGCCTAGCTCCATCAATAGTCATAGCTTCACTATCATAAGCATCACTATCAAGTCCGCGTTGTATCATTGGATTAGACCTCATAAATTCACCTCGTTTCTAATTAAAAAAATTTTTTAAAGCATGGTTGACACAATGCGTATATAAACGCATAACCATTATATCATAAAATAACTTAAATTAAAACCCTATAACTTAAAAGTTAACACTTTAGTTAAAATAATTTTACTTATTTATAATGTTTATTTGACATAAGTCTATAAAATAAAATAAAAAAAAAGGATTAATAAAATAAAAAAACGCATACCATAAGGGAGAAGGAAGGTGAAAACAGAAAATAAATTCCGCATTTTATTCAGAATTTAAATTAGAACGTTGGCATAGTGTATAACATAGCCTTAAAAAATTTTAAAGAGATATAGGGCTTAAGTTATGGTTCAAATAAGGAGGCAACAGTGATTAAGCAAAGAGAGTTTAACAAAACAGAAGTATTAAATAGTATGGAGCGTTATGCAAAAGTTAAGTATGGGCGTAACCTTAAAGAGGCGAATAATGTAGAGATGATGAACTGTCTAGGATTAGCGCTACTTGAGTATATGGTAGATGACTGGGACGCTACTGAGGAGCTGTATAATAAAAATAAGAAAGCTTATTATATTTCAGCAGAATTTTTAATGGGTCGTGCTCTTGGTAATAACCTTATTGCTCTTGGTATATATGATCCAGTAAAAGAGATTTTAGATGAACTTGGGTTTGATATTAACTGTGTAGAAGCAGCTGAGGAAGATGCGGCGCTTGGTAACGGTGGACTAGGTCGTCTTGCAGCTTGTTTTATGGACTCAGGCGCGGCTACTAACATCCCTCTTCAGGGTTATGGTATTCGTTATAGCAACGGGTTGTTTAAACAAGTTATGATTAACGGCGCGCAAACTGAAGTAGCTGATGAGTGGAAAAGTGACCCATTTAGCATTAGAAAAGACTATCTAGCAGTTGAGGTAGAATTTGAAGGTGGTAAAGTTAGAGCGGTACCATATGATATGCCTATTATAGGTTATGGTAGTTATAACATTAACACTTTAAGACTATGGCAAAGTGAGCCTATCGTAAGCTTTGACTTTGGATTATTCAATGCTCAGCGCTATGATGAGGCGGTTCGTGAAAAAAGCCGTGCTGAAGATATCTCAAGAGTTCTTTATCCAAATGACTCAAACTGGGAAGGTAAAGTGCTACGTTTAAAACAACAGTATTTCTTAGTGAGCGCTTCTTTACAAGATATAATTCGCTCTCATAAAGAGTTACATGGCGATTTAGAAGATTTCCACAAATGGCATGCTATTCAACTTAATGACACTCATCCAACTCTTGCAATCCCTGAATTCCTACGTATAATGATTGACGTTGAGGATGTTCAGTTTGATGAAGCTTTAGTTATCGCTAGAAAAGTATTCGCTTACACTAACCATACTATTTTACAAGAAGCTCTTGAGAAGTGGGACATTAACCTTATTAGGGGTATTATACCTAGAGTATATGAAATCATTGAAATTCTTGACACTGTTTGTGTAAATGCTTTAAGTAAAAGACAGTATACACAAGATGAAATTCACAGCTATAGAATTTTGCGTGACGGTAAAGTGCATATGGCAAACTTAGCAATCCATATTGGTTTTGCAGTTAATGGTGTTGCAGCACTTCATACTAAAATATTAATGGATACTGAGTTGGCTAACTGGTATAAATTATATCCTAAGAAATTCCAAAATAAAACTAACGGTATAACGCCTAGAAGATGGATTAGATATTGCAACTTTGGCTTATCTACGTATATTACGGAGCTTCTTGGCACAGAAGAGTGGGTTAAAGATTTATCGTTATTAAAACAGCTTGAGAAATTTAAAGAAGATGATGCAGTGTTAACTAAGATTATGGAAATCAAGCATCATAATAAGGAAATTCTTGCTGATTACGTTAAATCGCATGAAGGTATTGAAATCGACCCAGATTCTATATTCGATATTCAAGTTAAACGTCTTCATGAATATAAGCGTCAGCTGCTAAATGCATTCTATATTTTAGACTTGTATTTTAGAGTAAAACGTGACCCAGAGTTAGACGTGCCAAAAACTACATTCTTATTTGGTGCAAAAGCGTTCCCAGGTTATGCTAGAGCTAAAGCAATCGTTAAGTTTATTGGCGAGATTGCTAAGCTAGTTAACAATGATGAGAGCATCAAAGGGAAAATTAAAGTTGTATTCGTGGAAAACTACTGCGTAACATATGCAGAGAAATTAGTTCCTGCATGTGATGTATCTAAGCAAATCTCTACAGCAGGTAAAGAGGCATCTGGTACTGGTAATATGAAATTTATGTTAAACGGAGCGCCTACATTTGGTACTTATGATGGTGCAAACGTTGAAATAGTGCAAGAAAGTGGAGATGAAAATAACTTTATCTTTGGTTTACGAGTAGAAGACATTACAGAGCTTAAACCTAAATATGACCCAGTAGAAATATATCAAAAAAATGCTGATGTTAAGAGAGTTGTAGACAGCTTAATAGATGGTACATTCTCTGATGGTGGAACAGGAGAGTTTAAAGAGCTTTGGACTTCACTTGTAAACGGAACGTCTTGGCAAAGAGCGGATAGATATTTCCTATTGGCGGATTTTGCAGAGTTTAAAGCTATGCAAGATAAAGTATTTGAGGCGTATAAAGATAAGAGAAGATGGGCGCAAATGTGTTTAATGAACATAGCAAATGCGGGGATTTTCTCAAGTGATAGAACAATATTGCAATATGCAGATGAAATTTGGGGCATTAAACAATGCTCAGTAGAAAAATAATTAACTGTAATTTACGATAATAAAAAATAATTGTCTTGCAAAAACAAGGACAATAGTATATAATTTTAACCAATAATGTAACAGAGGGGGGATTTATATCTTTCCTCTGATTTTTGGTGAGGTGGAGCGCGGTGAGTAAGGAGTTTTGGCTTAAAGTACTTAATTTAATTTTTATACTAGCAGTAATATATCTTTTTATAACATATATATTTGGGCTAATTGCACCGTTTGTAGTCGCATGGCTACTAGCAAGTTTGCTTAACCCTATAGTGACAATACTTACACGTAATATAAAATTATCTCGCGGTATAGCTACTTTACTATCTATGATTACGGTGTTAAGTGCATTACTTAGTTTAATAACTATGCTAATTAAGCAGTTGTACGGGCAAGTGTTGTCCTTTGCCCAGGACTTTCCTATATATAAACAGAACATACAACTATTAATTAATACAATTGAAGAGCAGTTATTACACATATCACAGGTTATTCCTATACCAGATGCATTTACTTCAATTGGGGGTATTTTGGAATATATTTTGCAATCAATAGAAGCAATACTTCCTATGGCGTACACTGTAGTAAGCCATGTGCCGAGTAGCATATTTTTTGTAGTGATTACACTTATAGCTACATTCTTTATGACCAAAGATTATAACTGGTTAAAAGCATTTGTAAAAGCACAGCTATCACCAAGCTCTCAGCGCAAAGTGGGCACGGTAAAAAATCGGCTTAAGGGTGCTTTAGGGGGTTATGTTAAAACTCAGCTTATACTAATGTGCTGTACATTTACTATTTGCTTAATTGGGCTTACCATGCTGCAGCGCGACTATGTGCTTCTTGTAAGTGTAGGTATTGCTATATTTGATGCATTTCCAATGCTAGGAAGCGGTGCAATATTAATTACATGGGCTGTATATTACTTAATATTAGGCAACGTATCATTAGGTGTGGGGTTACTGTGCATCTATGGAATTATTGTAGTTATGAGGCAGGTGTTGGAGCCAAGAGTGTTATCAGGCCAGCTTGGAATGTATGCGTTAGTTACTATTATGGCGCTATATATAGGTCTTCAGGTTTTAGGGCCAATTGGGATAATAGTAGGACCGATAATCGCAGTTATAATTCAAACGCTGCAAAGTATAGAGATAATTCCACAATTTAAAGAAGTGGATGATAAAGATTTATTGGAATAGGTTGTAATAAGAAGGGTTTGAGGCGTAGATGGTTCATAAAGATTTACATGCTCCTTTTTATCATAAGAGGCGTAGTAACATAGGTGTACTTTGTATTCATGGGCTTTTTGGCAGTCCTAATCAGTTTTGGGACGTTGCTACCGTTATTGGTAATTTAGGCTATGATTGCAATTGTATATTACTCCCTGGACATGGGGGGAGTTGTCGCAGTTTCGGTAAAAGTAGTTATAGACAGTGGAAGGATTATGCTAGAGAGCAAATTAATCTTATGCGCAAGCATTATGATAAATTATATTTAGTTGGTCATTCTATGGGAAGTTTGTTTTGTTTAGATTTTGCTGATGAGATGCATGTTGATGGCATTATACTTATTAACACTCCTATGAAAATTTATGTTACTGTGCCTAAGATGATGCAATGCGTGGGAGTTGTATTTGATACGAAGACTACTACAGAACTTAGTGAATACTTTGGCTCTGGGCGTGGTAGGCCAGTTTATAGCGTGGATAATGGTAAGTGGTATGAGTATATAGCGTGGATTGTACCTATGGTTGGAATTTATAGATTGATATTTGAGACTAAAAGGAATTTGCCTAAGGTAAAAACTAAGACGTTAATATTTCAATCGCAAAAGGATGATACAGTAAACTATAAGAGTATATATTATTTTGCTAAAAAAATGGTTAATAAAAAGATTATAGTATTAAAAGAGTCTAATCACAGTTACTTTACACCACACGATTTAAAAGTTTTACAAAAAAATATATTAAATTTTATGAAATAAGCTTGTGTCCAAGACATAAGCTTTTTTTTATGATATAATTTAGACGAGTATTTGTTTGAAAAGGAGGGACGGCTCGTATGATGGAGCAACTTAAGCAAGAGTTTTCCGAAAGAAAAAGTTTATACATTATGCTCACTGTAATATGTACAATGATTGTAATGGTACTTTTTAATCTAAGTTATCTTCAGATGCAGTTTTATATCCAATTTGATAATACCTCGGGTATAATAAAAATTATTTCTGCACAGGCCACAAAGGAGGAGGAAACGCAAAAGTGGTATTTTAGAGCTGGCTTAAATTACTTGCTTGATGATATGTCAGCGCAAAGCGTAAATTTTTTCCAATCAAATTTTTCTAAATTTAATTCTAATGACCAAGATAAAATATTAGCTACTTTTAATAACCAGGAAAAGTTTTTTAGCAATAATAATGAAGTGTTTGAAACTTTAGCGCGTATGAATTACACTACGGAAAACCAAAAGTATATTAATAGAATGTCTATTGAGCAGTTTGAGTTAGCCCTATCAGATTATTTTGGTCCTGAATTATACGTAAATCCAACTTATGTAGAATTGCTGTATAACATTAGTAGCAAGTATAAGACTAGATTGTCTTTAAATAATTTCCAAATTAGCATGTATAATTTGTTTTCGCTAGCTACAAATAATGACATGGCTGTTAATGTGCTGCAGAATATTGATAAAACTGTACTTTATAATAATCTATTTAAGGAATTAGAAGTTAGACCAGTTCATGCAGATGTTTTTGAAGACTGGATGGAGCTACTTAATAAGCTAGGGACGTTGACTACTCAGGAGTATGCTAAGTTTACTAATAACTATACTATATTAAATCAGTTGCTAGCGCAGTATGAGCAGTTAAGAATGCAAGAGAATGAGTTAAATTATATGAAAGCGCAGATGGAGCTAGAGATTTTGCCGCTGTATAATGAGCTTGAAGAGTATCATAATGAGATTATGGAGTTAATTGATTCTGTAAAAGAAGCTGAGCAATATCTGATGGAACTTCAGGATTATGAAACGTATGAATTTTACATTGGGGATATGTTGCCAAATGGCGATTATGTAGCATCCAATCCAGTGCGAACGTTTTTTGGTGGATATTCATATGGGGATGAGGATATGCGAATTGTGTTAACTAAAACTATCCCAAATAACGAAGGTATGTATACTATTACGGCTATACAAGATGGCGTGACAGAAGAAGGGTTACCGCATTTTATAGAGCTATCGCGTATGCAAGAGTTAGAGATGGTGGCTTTAGCAAGTAGTATAGATACTACTAATAATAAGATAGCCTACACAGCTAGTAAGTATGATGAGCTTTACTTATTGATACAAGATAAAATTGATAATAGTGGGCTGGACCAAAATCAGGAGCTATTAGAAGCGCTGTATAACCAAATGGCTAACTTAGAAACAAGAATATTAGACCAAAAGGAAGTGATAGAAGAAGCGTTTGGAGTAGGAGAACTAGAAGTATATTATTAGAAAAAATTGCCATAAACACAAAATAAAAATCTCTTTCAATTTTAGAAAGGGATTTTTTTATAGTGCTTGAAACATAGTATACTTTTTGTTATAATTAAGTATCGTGAAGCTCGATTATATGAACTAGCCGATTGGAGGTAATTTTTTATGAGTGAGATTTTATTAAATACAGGTACTGGTGAAGTTGAAGTAGTAGAATTTGTAGTTAATGATAAGCACTATGCAATAAATGTATTAAAAATCAAAGGTATTGTTACTATTGATTCTGTAACTCCATTGCCAAATGCAAAAGAGGAGATAGCAGGACTGACTAACATTAGGGGAGATATGGATGTGGTTATTGACCTTAGTTATGTATTACATGGGATACATACTGTAGACTACTCCAAGACTCTTGGCCTGCTGTGTGAATTTAACGAAACTCAAGTGGTATTTTTAGTTAATCAAGTTGATGGAATCCGTCGCATTTCTTGGAATGACATTAAGCAGTCAAATAACGTAAGACATGATACGTTAAGTATAGGTAGCTTAATGATAGACGGAGTTATAATAATTCTTTTGGATTTTGAGAGTATTACAATTAAAGCGGGAATAGGTAAGATGTGGGAAGCGAATGAGGATACAGGACCTGTGCAGCCTAAAACACAAAAGTTGGTGGTAGTAGAAGACTCGAGGGCAATACGGGAGATGCTAAAGTGTGTGTTAGAAGAAGCGGGGTATTGTAATATTAGGTTATTTGACAATGGTCAAAGTGCAAAAGATTATATATTAGAGATAAGACACAGACTAGGGCCTAAGTTTAGACAAGAGGTGGAGCTAGTTATAACTGATATAGAGATGCCAATATTAGATGGGTATAGCTTAACACGTGCTATAAAAGAAGACCATATAATTAGAGAGTTACCAGTAGTAATATTTTCTTCACTAATAACAGAAGAGTTGCAACATAAAGGAATAGAAATTGGAGCAGATGCGCAACTAAGTAAACCTTCTATGGCGGAGTTGGTGAGAATAGTTAATATGATGTTTGGTAATTAAGGGGGAGTTTAGGGATGAAACAGTTGTTACTTAAAAATGAATTGTTGGAGCAGCGCGTCTGGGAGCTTGAGTTTATGTATAGGTGTACTAAGCTGGCATATCAGGATAAACACACATTTTTGGAATTAATTTGTGAGTATTTTGGCGCTACGGCTGGAATAATAGTTACGTTTGATAATTTGGATACAAATGTAATAGCGCAGTGTGGAATTAAGATAAAACCTCAGTTATTAGATGAAATGAATGAGTCGTTTATAGTTAATGAAGAAAATCCGTCGTATACTATGAAATTATCTGATGAAAAAGATGTTGTATTAATTCCAACATATATGTCTTCAACGCTAAAAGGTTATTTGGCACTTATTAATTCGGTAAATTATAGCAATATAAATACTCAGGTATATGAGCTGCTACAACTGCTTATTAATGAACAATATGAAAAGCGTATGTATTTAGAGTTAGCGAGTAAAGCCACGTATGATAAGTTAACAGGTATTAAAAATAGAGAAGGATTTATGAAAGATAAGCTGTTTTTTATATCAGAGTCGATGAGCAGTATAGGGCTTGCGACAGTGGATATAAATATGTTAAAAGAGGGGAATGCTAAATTCGGGAGCCATTATGGCGACCGAATGATAGTAGAGGTAGTGGGAGTACTAAAGCAGGTGTGGCCAGAGCAAGAGATATACCGTGTTGGCGGAGATGAGTTTATAGTGTATGCAGCTAATTTAGATAGAGATACTTTTTTTATAAGAACAGCAAAGAGTAAAGAGGATGTTAATAATCAGACTGTAGCAAGCATTTCTATAGGAGGAGCATGGAGAGAAGTTAGTGAGAATAACCATCCTAATGTAAATGAGGTTATAGCTGTAGCAGATAAGAATATGAATGAGGATAAGCGCAATTATTATATAAGTAAAGGTATAAGTGGAGATAGATTTAAATATACAACGCCAGATGAGGAGAGGGATTGGACGAAGAAAGAGTTATTAAAAGCGTTAGATGATAAAGAATTTTATCCAGTGTTTCAGCCGCAAATAGATATAGATACGAATGAGACTATTGGATTAGAAGCACTAATAAGGTGGAAAAGGGGGCATAAAGAGCAAGTATACCCAGATCAGTTTATACCGATGTTTGAACAGATGAGACTTATATACTTAATCGATTTTTATATGATAAGACTAGCTTATGAAAAGTTAGAAGAGTGGGATAGGGAGGGTAAGCCGTTGTTGTTAATGTCGGTAAACGTAACTAAATCCACATTAATGAACCCACAGTTTTTAGAATTTTTGGATGATTTATTAATAGAGCCAAAGTTTATAAACTATCTTGAATTTGAGATGACAGAGCGAGAGATATTGCCAAATGAGTTAGATTTATTAATAGAAGTAGTGAATGAAATCCGTACTAGAGGGATATATGTAGCAGTAGATGACTATGGAGTTGGGACATCGAATATGTTAGTGCTATCTAGAATAGAAGTAGATACGTTAAAAATCGATAAAAGCTTGATTGATGATATAGTGACTAATCCTAAATCACAAATCGTACTTAAAAATACAATTAACACTTGTAAGGAAATAGCAACAAAAATTGTAATTGAAGGTGTAGAAACTAAAGAACAGGTCAATACTTTAAAAAGCATAGGAGCAAAAGTTTGCCAAGGCTATTACTATTCGAGACCTGTACTTATAGATGAAGTTCAACCAGTGTATAAGAAATAGTAAAGAGCCCTTGTGTGGGCTCTTTTTTTTGGAGCTGTTAAGGCTCCGCTTCTTGTGTCGGTAGGCTCCTCTCGGGGATGGGAACTTGGTTAAGGCTAAGCTTTTAGTGTCGGTGGTCTCCCCCTGTCAGCAGAGCTGACATCCCCCTCGAGGAGGGGGACTATGGTGGGGCTGATTTAATTGGAAGGTGATGGGGTCCAGGGGCTTTGCCCCTGGTGGGGCCTCTTGCCCCACACCACGGAACCATTTGGAGAATTAGGAAAGGATGATATAAAATGATAACATGCGCTAAAATTGAAGATAGATTAGTAAGTAATTTAAATTGCAACATAATCTCGCGCGGTGAAAACGATTTTGATGTATTTATAAAAACTAAAGGTAATGTTATAGATGTACTATTTCCACATAAACTACAGTTTATAGGAATGGAGGCAATATTAGTACGCTTTGGGGCAGAAACAGAAGAAGTCACAATTCATATATTGCAACATACAGATTTACATTCCAGTGTGGCAAACTTTGAGATAAGTTTAAATGCACAAAGGCTATATATATATTATGATGAAAAGCACAATAAAGTGGTACTAAAGCGCGCCATATAAATTTATTTGTAAAAAGCTCCAAAAGGAGCTACATATATTTTAGTAAAAAGTAAGGTACATACGAGGCCTAAAATTCATATGATATAGGGTAACATTTCATGGAGGTGATTTTTGTGAGCAATAGACAAAAACTAAATCTCACTACTGCAGTAACTTCTTTATTAATGGGAATCGCAC
This sequence comes from Candidatus Parepulonipiscium sp. PG-Nuni2H_MBin01, assembly GCA_001994995.1. Classification (GTDB taxonomy): domain Bacteria; phylum Bacillota; class Clostridia; order Lachnospirales; family Cellulosilyticaceae; genus Parepulonipiscium; species Parepulonipiscium primum. The sequence continues at coordinate 25,225 of MDJM01000053.1, forward strand.
TAATTGGTATTCCTAATATGAGTTTTAATAGCAACTCACCATCTCATATTATATCAGTATGCTTAGGCGTGTCTTTATTATTCGTATCATTACTAGGCTTTAGTTCATATAGAAAATATACTAAAAAAATCGAGGAGTTAACTAATGATAAAATTCTTAGCAAGTGGACATATATACCTCAGAATACACCTGTAGTACATCATTCTATCGTTATAGAAAAGTTAAATCATTTAACCACCAACATTTTGATTTATATAGTTTGTATAATAATAAGTATAGGATATTTTTATTCCCCTGATGATAGTGCAATATTGTGTGCAATGGGAACATGGTTTATATGTACAATTCTGTTTTTCAATTTGCACCATGCAATCAACTACTATTATATGGTAATGTTAAGCTCTCCTATTGAAGTAGTTTTTAGCGAAAATTATATTTACTTTATGGGCAATTTCTATTCTTCTCATTATTCAATCTACACATTAAAAGACATATGTATAAATGAGGATTATCCAAGAAGTATAGACTTATTATACGGAACGGTGGGCGATATGGCATCTGAGTTTGTGCTAACGCTGCCTATACCAGTAGATTCGCTGTATGACCCAATAGATTTATGTGAGTATTATAATAAGTCATTAACTCCAGTGTATTATTACGAAAGGTGAAATAGAAACCCTCATATGCCGCCATGTGAGGGGTTTCTTATCATTGCTCTATATGAAGCCCTGCTCTAATTGCCATATCTTTAATTGTGTCTATAGAAACTTTCTTACCTTGATATTCAATAAGGTTTTCCATGCTGCCAGTGAATATATCTGCTGGTGCATATTTTTTAAGTATTATTTGCTCACCATCCACAAAGATTTCTAATGAATCTTTTTCGTTAATGTCAAAGTGTCTTCTTAATTCAATAGGAAGAACTATTCTGCCTAACTCGTCTACACGTCTTACTATGCCTGTTGATTTTAACATAACTACACTCCTTTTTTTTAGAATTTGCCTTAATTTGAAATAAAAACCATGTACGCCGTAGCTAAGCGTATCGAAAAATGGTTTTTTCTCGAACTTAATAATATACTATGATATAGAAATGCGTAGTGTGATTAGGTTGTCGAAAAATCCGCTATATTTATTTATTTTGCACAACTGAATAAATTTAAAGGTACAAGCATATATTCAACTATGTAAAAATACAAAATTAAAGGAGGAATAAAATGCTTAATTATTTATGGAGTTTTATGATAATCTTTTCTATAATAATGGCAATATTCGGAGGAGATATGGGAACGCTAACGACCGAAATGTTAGCATCAAGTCAAAGTGCAGTAAAAATATGTTTTGAAACGTCGGGGATACTAGCTATGTGGATGGGGATTATGTATATAGCAGAGAAGTCAGGATTAATAGATGCTCTTGCGTCTAGAATGACTCCTATACTAAATTTTCTATTCCCTGATGTGCCAAAAAATCATCCAGCGAGGAAGTATATAGCAACAAATATGATTGCAAACTTTTTAGGCCTAGGCTGGGCTGCTACACCACCGGGCATCAAGGCTATGGTGGAGCTACAAAAATTAAATAAGAAACCAGGGATAGCAACAAATGCTATGTGTATGTTTTTAATAATCAACATATCATCAATACAATTAATTTCAATCAACATGGTGTCATACCGAACTTCGTATGGGTCAGTTAACCCAACGGAAATAGTAGCTCCGTCCATAATAGCAACTACATGCTCAACTATTATAGCGATAATGTTTGCTAAGATGATGTATAGAAAGGAGCGATAACATATGGGATTTTTAATGGCAGTATCCGATTACATAATACCAACAGTGTGCGTTATGATAATAGCATATGGTTTGTACAAAGAAGTGAATGTATTTGAAGTATTTATTGAAGGAGCTATGGAAGGGCTTAAGGTTGCGGTGCAAATACTTCCAACTTTAATTGCGTTGTTAGTTGCAGTAGGGATGTTAAGAGCATCGGGCTCGTTAGATGGGTTAGTAAGATTAATTCAGCCACTAGTAGCATTTAGCGATTTTCCAAGCGAAGTGGTGCCGATTGCATTAATGAGAACTGTATCATCATCAGCTTCGACTGGGCTAATTTTAGATATATTTAAAACGTATGGGCCAGACTCATTTATGGGTAGGCTTGTATCTATAATGTTTGGTTGTACAGAAACGATATTTTACACAATGTCAGTTTATTTTATGGCTGTAAATGTAAAGAATACAAGATATACGTTAGCTGGTGCGTTAGTAGCTACAGTAGTAGGAATAATAGCATCGTATTTATTAACAGTAATGTTATTTGGCGTGGCGTAAATATTGACAAGTTATTGACAAGTTATTGACAAGTTGTTTTGTAAATTGTATAATTATATAGTGAAATCAAGCTATAGGGGGATGTTAAAAATGGATACAAATGTGATTATTGAGAAAGAAGATTTAGTTATTGATATTCCAGATAAAAATTTACAACAATTATTAATAAATGTCGGCTTAGATATGAATCATGATGGTGTAATACAAAAAAGTGAGATTGAGAATTTGATTATTTTGGATGCTCCAGACCATGGTATACAAGATTTAACAGGGCTAGAGTATGCTATTAATTTAGTTTCATTAAATTTAGCGCATAATGATATAATAGATATAGGGCCTATAAAAGGGCTTACAAAGTTAACTTATTTAGATTTATTAAATAATGCTATCGAGGATTTTAGTCCACTTCAAGATTTAACTAATTTATCATGGCTAGGGCTTCAGTCTAAGACAGATATTAGCGTTTTAGAAAATTTAATTAACTTACATGAATTGCATTTAAAATCCAGCGTAATGGATAATGTAGATGTGTTAGCAAAGTTAACTAAATTAAATACGTTAAACTTAAGTTATAGCAATATCACCGATTTATCTGGACTCGGTAGGTGCCAAGAGTTAATAGCGCTAGAGTTAAAAGGAATGATAGATTCAATAGATACTGATGTTATAGCGCAGTTAGATAATTTAACAACTTTGCGAATGCAATATAATTATTTAATAGATATAACATTTATTTCACGGTTAAATAGTTTAGTCAATTTATATTTAAATCATAACCGTATTCAGGATATTTCCCCTTTAAAAGATTTAGCCAATTTAGCATTTTTAGATTTATCGTATAATAAGATAAGTGATATAGAAGTGTTAAAGAATTTACCTATATTAAATGGGCAGTTAAGTGATGGTGGAACGTATTTGGATTTAAGTTATAATTTGATACAAAATATTAAGCCAATAGCAAATTATGAAGGGTGCTTTATCCGTATAATACATAATTGCATATGCGGTAAGGATATGGAGACTAGGGAGATAATAGATAAATTAAATTTAAATAGCAACACAGTGGAATATAAGATAGAGCGTAATTTTACTGATATGGCTTAGACTATGTTGGTATACAAAAGGCAGAACAGTTAATTGTTCTGCCTTTTTTTAGGATAAAATTTTGGCTATATTTTTTATTATAAGCTTTTGAACTTTAATATAGTTGCGTAAATGTTCTTTATTGTACCTCATTCTAGTTACTTTGTGTAACGACGCTAGTCCCTCAAAAATACCACCAACATAGTCATCTCCAAATCCTTTGCATGTAAAGAATACGGCTTTAATTAGAATGCCTATAATAAGTAATGGTAGGTTAAAAATCAGTTGCAACAGTGGCATGTTTTTATATGGCACATAGATATTGTTACGCGCAGCTAAGCGGATTTTAAAGGTATTATACTTACTACCAGATGTAGCGCTACCAATGTGTAGCACCTTAGCGCGAGGGCAGTAAAGGTTAGTATAGCCGTAGTTTCTAGCTCTGTAGCAAATGTCAACATCTTCCATATAAGCAAAAAACTGACGGTCGAAATAACCGATTTCTTTAAAAATATCTTTACGATAAATAGCTGCTCCAGCGCATGAGCTAAAAACAGAACACGTTTGGTTAAAGCTTCGCCTAGGTTGTCCTTCACCGCGTTTCACTGTCCAGCCAAGTGCTGTGTATTCATCACCAGCATCATCAATTAGCGTGGGGTCATCATACTTAAGCATTTGAGCGCCTGCTGAGAAAATTTTATTATTACTTTTTATAAGCTCTAATAAGTTTTCTACAAAACCAGGAAGTATTTGGGTGTCATTGTTTAATAAAATGACATAAGGGGCAGTTGCAAGTTTAATACCTCTATTAACTGCGTAGCTAAAACCATAATTTTGGTCTAGCCTAACTAAAATTACTTGAGGGTACTTACGACGTAGCCACTCGAAGTTGTCATCCACTGAACCATTATCTATTATAATAAGTTCAACTGGAACAGTAGAATAAGCATAAATAGAATTTACACATCTTTCTAAATATTTTTTGCCGTTGTAATTTGGGATTATTATTGATACCATCTTTTTCACCCCTTATTATAAACTTACGTAGTTAACATTCCACTATAAGCGTTATGATATGCATTATTAGGATGATATAAATTCATTAAACGTTTGATGGTGTTTGTCCTTCTCGGATAAACATACGTTAAATATGGGCCATGGTATGTTTAACGTTGGGTCATTCCAAATTATGCCACTCTCAAATTGTGGTGAGTAATAGTTTGTACATTTGTATTGCACAACAGCAGTATCAGAAGTTACTACAAAGCCATGCGCAAAGCCCTCAGGAATATAAAATAGCTTTTTATTATTTTCACAAAGCATTACGCTTTCCCACTGACCAAATGTGGCTGAATCTTTACGCAAATCAACCGCTACATCAAAAATTTCCCCTTTAACAACACGTACTAACTTACCTTGAGCATTAGCAGTTTGAAAATGTAGACCGCGTAAAACTCCACGCTTAGAACTACTTTCGTTATCTTGTACAAATGTCATAGTTAGCCCATGTTGGCTATAATCTCTAGCATTATAAGTTTCTAAAAAGTAACCACGGTTGTCGCCATGGATTGTTGGCTCTATAATAACCAAATCTTGAATAGCAGTTTCAATAACCGTCATAGAGCACCTCCTTATAATACTATAATACTTAAAATTTGGTTAGCTGTATAGGTATTTAATAACTGACATAAAATAACATTATGATAAATAATCAGCTAAAGCGACTTCCCAGTTTCTAAAACTATTTAACCCTTCATCATTAAGTCTATTATTTTCTAGAGCCGAGTAAATAGGACGTTTTGCAGGCCTAGGAAACTGTGCCGTAGTTATTTTGTTAACCTTAACATTTACATCAGCTATTTCAAAAATTTTACATGCAAAGTCGTACCATGAACAAATACCTTCATTAGTAGCATGATAAGTGCCGTAATGATCAGTTTGAATTAAATTTATAATAACTTGCGCTAAGTCTTTAGTATAAGTAGGGTTGCCAAATTGGTCGCCTACAACGTTAATTTCGGGGTGAGTTTTAGATAGGTCTAACATAGTGTTAACAAAGTTATGGCCATCCCCATATAGCCACGCTGTTCTAACTATAAAATGTTGTGGGCAATAAGCTTTAACATATTGCTCACCGAGCAGTTTACTTGTGCCATAAATATTTTGTGGTTCAGTTATATCATCTTCAACCCACGGTGTTTTGCGCGGCTGGCCACTAAAAACATAGTCGGTGGAAATGTGAACGAGGCGCGCCGCTATTCCGTTACATATAACAGCTAAGTTTAGCGGCCCAATAGCGTTAATTTGAAAAGCATTTGTATGATTTTTTTCACAGTCATCAACAGCAGTAGCAGCTGCGCAGTTAATTACTACGTCCGGTTTAAAGTCTCTAAGCATACTAGTAACTTGCGTTAACACGGTTATATCTAATTCATCTTTGTCAACCGCGAGTAGAGTAACTGAAGGGTCGGGTTCTAGACATTGTAAAAGGGCGCGACCTAATTGGCCATGTGCACCAGTAATTAAAATTTTCATAAATAGCCTCCTTAATAATAAGTAGTTGTAATCCTATTATATCTAACATACGATATATATATAAGGATATTCTATATATTTGGGTAAAATGCCCGTAAGTATACTAATTTTAAAATGAAAAGGAGACTATAAAATGTTGAAAAAGTTTGCTGGCATAGCGATTATGCTGGGGATAGCATTGAATATTAATATATATGCAACTGAGGTAGCTGAAAGTGTAGAAGTAAGTGCTGACGTGGATTTGGAAGATAAAGATTTAGAAGACGAAGATTTAGAAGAAGCAGACTCTGACGAAGACGTGGATTTGGAAGATGAAGATTTGGAAGACGTGGATTTAGACGAAGACGAAGATTTGGAAGAAGCAGACTCTGACGAAGACGCTGGAGTAGCTGCGCTTACTAATATAGACGGAGAGTTTAAAGTAGAGATAGCGAAGATTATGCCTAAAAATGACACTGAAGTATATGTGGTAACTAAATTATCCGATGAGCGAGTAACGTTTTATTCAATAAGCCAAGACTTAAAAATATTTGACTCGCAACGCAATTTAATAAACATATTTGATGTTAACGTTAATGACACCGCGATTTTAACTATAGATGTAATTGGAACTGAAGAGTATATTACGTCTATGACTATGATTGAAATGAGCGAACCGGTAGAAGCGAAAATTATGCAATATAGTGGTAAAGTGGTAGCTATTAAAGGTGAAAATATAACAATATCTAACGAAGAATTTGGCAATTTAACTTATATACTTAAAGATAATTCACAAATAAATTTAGATGGTAGCTTTGGTAATTTGGATGATGTGCTAATAAATGATAATGCAACAATATATGTTGAAGGCAGTTATATAGTAGAGATGGATATTGATAAGGTAGTGCCACAGAATGAATATGTAACGCAAGCTTACTTTGAGTCGGCAATACAAACTCGCGATGAATTTATAGTAACTGTTAGAGTGGGCAATGAGTTAGTAACGTATAGTTTAGATTTAGATATAGAGGCGTATAGGGATGGCAGAAGATATTATTTGCCAGATATACAAAAAGGAGATTTAGTAGTATTTGACGTTTATAACGGTGAAATCGTAGTAGTAGAAGCGTTTAGTGAGAATGCAGAACGTATGGGGCGGATAACGTTAGTTGACGGAGATTACATAACAGTTTTAATAGATAATGAAGTAGAAACGTTTGCTATAACTGAAAATACGGTGATATATGATGAGGTGTTAGATAAGTATATACTCTTAGACGAGTTGCCGCTATATAGTGAGGTGGCAATAGGAGTAGGGACGCACGTTACAGAAGAAGTTATGATAGATGAAGTAGTAATAGAAGTATTAGGAGAAGAAGTAGTAGTAGAAGAAGAGGTGGTAATAAGAACGGAAAGTACAAATGTAAATAGTTTGCGTGTAATTAGACATGTGGATGAGTTTAGATTTAGTGGTATAGTGCAGTCTGTTTCTAGCTCCGGAAGTGAGATGCAGTTATTAATTGAGTATGATATATTGACAAATACTAATATGTTAGTGCGCCATATAGAAATACCAGTGAGTGCGAGCATTATAATAGACGGCAAAAATGCGCTCAAAAATAGGCTAGTAGCAGGAATGGAAGTAATAGTATCTTATAGGGGTAATGAGCTTTACGAAATTTTTGTAAAAAATTAGCATTTAGGGGTTGCATGTTTATCCATGATATGCTAAAATTGATTTTGTTGATAGCTATTACGTTAAAGGTTTCAAAGCGGAGGCTTGGGTTACTGTGGAGGTAACCCAAGTTTTTTATAGTGGTTTTCGAGTCATTTTTTGCTAAAAGTCCTTGCAATGATACTTTTTATGTGTTACACTAGGCTTTGTTAGTAGATATTTGCGTAGACTTGCAAATTATGATGATGATATTAACACTGGCATTAAAAAAAGAGCTTAGGATATTTATATTCTAAGCCTTTTTTTGCGCCCTGAAAAAGCTTAGAAGTTATATTCTAAGCTTTTAGCGGGTGTGGCCTAAAACCATGGCCTAAAACCAGTAGCATATTGTTTAGCAATACTTTACATTATGCTCTGCCTTGCTATGCCCCTGAATTGCTGCAGCCTGGAACCATTCGCGTGCTTGGTGAATATCTTGCTCCACCCCAATACCCTCATAGTAACAAACGGCTAAATTATATTGTGCATTAGCATATCCTTGCTCAGCTGATTGTCTATACCACTGCACTGCTTGCTGCTTATCCACTGCAACACCGCGACCATAGCGATAACATAATCCTACGTTAAACTGCGCTCTAGCACAGTCACTTTTAGCAGCCTTTTTAAACCATTCAACTGCTGCGGTCTCATCTCTTTCTATACCAATTGCTAAATGATAGCAAAGTCCTAGGTGGCACTGCGCCCTAGCAAAGCCTTGTTCAGATGCTTCTTTATACCAGTAAATAGCCTTAGTGTGGTCTTTAACTACGCCTATACCGTTCTCATAACAAACACCTAAGTTACATTGCGCTCTGGGAAATCCTTGCTCAGCAGCTTTTTTAAACCATCTAAATGCCTCAGCTTCGTTAACAGCAACACCAGCTCCCGTTTCATAACAAACACCTAAGTTACATTGCGCTCTAGCAAATCCTTGCTCAGCAGCAAGCTGAAATAATTTTAATGCCTTACTAACATCTACATTAACTCCAATTCCTCGTTCATAGCAAACACCTAAGTTACACTGCGCTCTAGCAAATCCTTGCTGCGCAGATTTAGCAAACCAATTAACAGCCTCCACATTATTTTTATCAGTACCAATGCCGTATTCATAACATAAACCTACATGATATTGCGCTCTAGCATGGTCTTGCTCAGCCGCTTGCATAAACCAATTGAAAGCTTCGGTCTCATCTACATCAACCCCAACACCTCGTTTATAGCATCCGCCTAAGTTGCATTGTGCTTCGCTATCACCTAAATCTGCTGCTTTAGTAAACCATTCCACAGCTTTAGCATTATCAGTATCTACTCCAATACCATATTCGTAACATAAACCTAAGTGGCGCTGCGCCCTAGCATAGCCTTGTTCGGCCGCCTTTGTATAATACTCAATAGCCATATCCAAATTCTGCTCAACACAAAGGCCTTTTTCATAACACCACCCTAAATGGCATTGCGCTCTACTATAACCTTGCTCAGCCGATTTATTAAACCACTCAAGAGCAACCGCTTCATCCTTCTCAACCCCAGTGCCATACTCATAACATAGACCTAAATGATATTGCACGCGGGCTATATTCCTTTCCGCTCCTTTACGGTACCATGCAACAGCTACAGAATTATTTTGGGCAACCCCTCTACCAAATTCATAACATAAGCCAATGTGACATATAGCAGCGCCAAAGCCTTGGTCAGCCGATTTTTGATACCACTTAGCGGCAAGTTCATCGTTTTTATCAGTGCCAAAACCTCTTTCATAGCAACCCCCTAAATGACACTGCGCTTCCGCAAAGTTATTTTCAGATGCTTTAATAAACCACTCAAGCGCAGAAACTTCATCTACTTCAGTACCGCGACCATATTCATAGCATAATCCTAAGTGATACTGCGCTCTAACAAAATCTTGCTCAGCTGATTTTTTAAACCATTCTAAAGCAATAGAGGCATCCTTATCAACACCGCGGCCGTATTCATAACATAAACCGAGATTAAATTGTGCTCTAGCATAATCTTGTTCAGCGGCTTTAGAGTACCAGTTTAGAGCCTCCAAATCATCTTGCTCCACTCCGCGACCATTTCTATAACATAAGCCTAAGTTGCACTGCGCTCTAGCATGGCCTTGCTGTGCAGCCTTTTTAAACCACTCAGCCGCATAAGCTATATTTTGCTCAATCCCTTTACCTGTTCTATAACATAAAGCTAAGTTACACTGCGCTTCAGCCACCCCTTGCTCGGCAGCTTTTTTAAACCACTCAGCTGCAGCAGTGTCATCTGCTTGTGTGCCAACTGCGTTTGAGTAACAAACTCCAGTGTTAAACTGTGCTATAGCATGACCTTGCTGTGCAGCTTTTTTATACCAATTATATTGGTTTACGTAATCTTTAATTTCTTCCGCATGTTGTGCCACAATAACTTGCGATTCTATATGTCCTTTGTTGGCTGCTTTAGTATATAGGTCATAAGCTTCTTTCATATTTCCAACAGCCTTTTTATCCTGCGCTAGTTGATACTCTTGTTCGCCAGATGGGTCATCTATTATAATTTCTTCAACAACTTCAGGCACCACTGGTTCTTCATGGATAACATATTCAGAGTGTATAAACTCTTCTTTTTTATATTCTTGAGGCTTAGTTTCGGATGTCGCATTGCTATCGCCTTTATCTTCGGTAGATGTAGCAGGCGCAGTATTATCGCCTTTATCTTCAGCAGGTGCAGCAGCCTCAGTATTATCACCTTCAGCAGGTGCAGCAGTCGCAGTATTATCGCCTTTGGCAGGTGCAGCAGTCGCAGTATTATCGCTTTCAGCTGTTATATCAATAACATTAGTCGTGTCATAAATCGTATCATCATACACCACATCATCAAATATCCCTTGCTCATAATCTACAGTTTGTTGCGCCACTTGATTTTCTACAATGTCGATATTAGTTACAACTTCATACGCCTCCACTTGCTCTACATTGTTTGGAGTACTCAGCTCATAAATCGTATCATCATACACCACATCATCAAATATCCCATAAGTACTAGCAACAGCCTCATCCGCTGGAGTTGCCTCATATACAAAATCCGATGGAACGTTTCTTGCATCATGAACTTCGGTTGTTACTGTTATGTTACTATCTATTGCATTGTTATCAGTTTTATTAGTTTTATTTTTTCTTTTGGCCATTACATTAGCCCTCCTAAATAGATTTAATATACGCTTATTATACTCCTCTCTTTAAATTGTCATACTTAGGAATATAAAAAAACCCCCGAAACGGAGGTTAAATTAATTTTATTGGCACATCTAAACTAGGAACGTAAGTATAACTGGAAATAAAGTTTAAAAATCCATTTATGTATTCATAAATTCTATTATCTAGAATAGTCCTATCTTCAAGGAAAATAGTCAGAATAACAGGTGTATTAGGTGTTTCGTCTAACAATGCAAGTAGTATCTGTTGCATAATCCTACCCACAGAAGGATGCTGGTTGCATGTATATTCCACTGTTAAAGTCTCTGCTGTAAACTCCACTGGGTAAAACTGTGGCGCTAGCGTATGCGACTCATAGAACTTCTCTAATAAATGACTTGGCAGCTCCATTCTATAACCTATAGTATATGTTTTATCATGATAAGTAGTCTCTATCACTGGCTCCTTATCTGGAATGTAATGAAAAGATTCCAAAACCTGATGTTTTGGCGTTCTCCTAGATGGAATCGTTACTCTCATTTCATATACAGTCTCTAACTTGCTCTCCGTATTTTTGATTGCTCTAAGTAATGATAGAACAGCTTCTAAAGTCACTCTAACACATGGATAGTCGGATAGATGGCTTAGCTTAATCTTATACCATTCCTTATCATCTATCATTTCTAGAGTAGGATTAGTACCCCCCCATTTAGCTTCTGGGTCTGGCAACCTAATCAAGTACTTTTGCTTTGAGTTAGAGTCATTGTATAACTGCTTGTAGAATGCAAAGAAGTCATTAATACCGTCTTTTGGAATGTGCACTATTGATAATATATTCATCTAATTGCTCCTTACTTATATTTAGTGTATATATCTATAGTATACATAAAATGTGGACAATATAACTAGTTTTTCTTGGTAAATCCAAATTTTTTAGTTAGTATAGACCTTTCCTACCATATCTATTTCAAACAAATGCGCATCTCCAACTCTCGTATCACGCAAAATTACATTCCCATTACTTAAATACTCCACAACCTCGATATAATCATGGTTTAAAAACCATCTAACCTTACCCGTACAATCAACCGCAACAGCACTGCCTAAAGCTTGGCCATATAGATTAATATCCGGCGTAATTAGTCTAGAATTAGCAGGCTCAAATTGCCCTATATTGTACGTAACACTTCCTAAATTAATATTAATTGTATATATCTCAACAATTCCAACTTTATATTCCACTATAATATCCACTACGTTAATAGCATTGTCATACAACCCTATAATAGGAACTTCATGGTGCGTATTAAACTCATCCACGCTATAACAAACGTTACAATCTAAATTTTTACCACGTACAGTAGTTGTAATTTTCGCCTTAGCCTTAGTCTCAAACACAGCTAGAGCGCTAAGCGGACACCATTCATACGGGTCTATAAGTATAAGTATATCGTCGCTAACTATATAATCATTAGCATTATAGCCAGCAAGCAGCAGCTGTTTCATCTCGTCTTGCGCATCTGCCAAATTTTGGTGATTATACTGCATCCAAATATTTTTAGTAGTAATATCCACTTCTACAATATCTCTAAATCTTAAATATGCAGCCTCTAAATTAAAACTGTGTGGCACTTCAAATACAACATAGCCGTTGTATTTATCAAATTTTTTATAATGGTGGTCGTCTAAAAAATCATTTTGTACTGGATAATATATATTTCCATTAAAATGAAGCGAAATATCATAATCATATATAATATCTAACTCATCAGCAGTGCTTACTCCCACATATACTAATAAATACTGCATAGAACTACTAGGTTGGTCTGTATAAGTTACATAAGCAGTGTAATCATTGTTAGCTATTACTTCAATTGTCATTAACTCTTGTGTTAATATAATGTCATAAACCTCCATATTCAAACTGCCATAAGTTACACAAGGTATAAAGCTAGCTAGTATAAATCCTAAGTACTTACCTAATTTTTTCATAAAATCCACCTCCTAATTTAAAATATATATTTAAACGTAAATGTTTATTCGATTAAACATATATTTTTGGTGAATTTGCACTATGCGTTTAACACTAGTTTATTCGTTAGTTTCTTAGCAAGTTCCACTCTAAGCAAAAATTTAGGGTCGCTATTTAAATCTTCCTTAATATATATTACTCTAGTATCTTCCGTAATATTCTCCACACCCAACACTTCTTCAACATTATTACTAGCTACAATAATTTCTTCCTTAAGAAACTTCGTTAATTTAGCCTTCACAGTTTTTAAATCGTTAGGCCGCTTTTTAGTAATAATCAAAGTTGCTCTACCCGGAATTCTAACCACCTCATCAATATCTTTTAAAAATCTATCCAACCCAAGATGAGAAATGGCTTTTTCAATAATCGATTTGTTAAGCGGTTTTAGCAATTGATTATTAAGCTTAATAGATAAGTCAAATTGGATATTAGATAAATCATACATAGATTGTTCAACGCTTCTTAAATCCGCTACAACTGGTAATATAGACTTAACTAAAAACTCATTTTCAAAATACCATTTAATATCATAGCTTAGCTGGTCAATAACTTGCTGAATACTTTCGTATAACTGGTCGCGTAACCTAATTTGTGCAAGCTTACGTTGCTTATTTTTAAATAACTGCGAGATTATTATCGAAATAATACCAACTATTCCAGCCGCTGCACTAAGAGGCGCAACAAGCGTAGATGTTAAAATAGTGGAAGTCGACGATGCAATAGCCGCAATATTTAGTCCTCCGCTAAGAAAAGTCAGTCCCCACATACTGCGCGTTGGAGTGATTTTCGGAATTTCAAATTTAGCAAAAGATTGGTGGACAAAATCGATTTCAATAGTTAACTCTTTAATAACTTCCTCTAATTGTACCCTAAGCTCTGCTTTTAGCTTATTAAACAAATTATTAACCTGCTCATTAATATCATGACCTTCCACAACCTTAATCCAGTCATCGCTAGCATTAGTATTGTTATAGTTATTTTGTGCAAATTCAGTAGCGTCACATATTAAATCATTTCTAAGCCGTGCTAAAAACGCATCAATACGCCCTAAACCATATTGCTCAAACTGCTTGCATGTGCTTTCGATTTTAGTCTCGCTATTTCTAAAAATAGTCGACTGCATCTTATTTGCATTACTTTGCTTAAGCAGTATACTAAGATTTTCACCAATAGGTGCGCTAATAGCTTCAGCAAACGAGCGGTATTTATAAAACGTACCGTTTTTAGTAACTTCCTTAATCAGCTTATTTTCAAACTTTTTAATTTTACTTACCCTATATAACTCCCTACTTTTAAGTTTATGACCTAAAAAAGCAGCTTTTAAATGAATAGGAATAAACATTAGATTGTCCCATTCATATCCTACACTCGCTCCAAACGCACAAAATTGTTCTTTTATCTCATCAATCCTATCAAACCTATCTTCCAAATCGCGCTTAAACATCCTAATGTTAGTACACTCATCTAAAGGAAGTTGTGCGTTAATAAGACATATCACCGGCTTCCCTAACTTTAAAATGTTATCCAACCATGCCGCTTCTTTCGCTTGTGGCTGTTCATCTGTAATTATAAAAACTATTAAATCACTTTTATGTGTAGCTTCAACTGCCAAATCTTCATTAAAATTACCAAATCCCGGAACGTCTGTAATAATCATATTGTGGTAGCGATACGATTGTATTTGCTTAGTAGTCCTTAACGCATTCATACCGCTTCCTTTAATTAACGTCTCCACTAAAGTAGATTTGCCAGACATAGTTTTTCCGAATAAAGTAATGCAAAAATCTTTTTTTGATATATTATTAGCTCCTATAAGTAAGTCGGTAGGCAGCCTCTGCAATTCATTTACTACATCCAGCAGCTGTTTGCTAAGCGCACTATCATCTGCTGTTTTATCCTTAAGCTGGTCACATACCACACTAACGTTATCGTTTAAAATTTGTTGTGCGTTATCTACTAATGATTTAGCCTTAGTACCACTTACAGCTACATCTTTTAAGGCAGTTTCTAAATGCCGGTTTTGTAACAGATTGAAAATGGCCATAGTTTATCACCCCTAAATTTCCTAAAATATTATATGTGTCGCGCGATTTGATTATAATAAAAAAAAGGCGTTTCCGTAGAAACACCTGTTACATTTAATTCACTTTTTATATCTAGCTACCAATCTAAATGATTAATTAACTAACATATATTTATTGTAAGATGTTATAATATCATAACTTGCTTTGCCTAATCGTTTTATTCCTTCGTCTATATTTTCATCAGAAATTGCCGTGTAGTTAAGTCTAAGCGAGTGACCTATATTTTTTTCTGGCTCTGTTGCAAATCCTTTTGAAGTAATAACGCACACATCGTTTTCCAGACATTTATCCACAAAATCTATTGGATTAATATAATGCGGTAGATTTAACCATAAAAACATACCACCCTCAGGTTCTTTAAATGTAAAATCGGGATGGCAATATTTTGTAAGGGCATCAACCATAATTTTACATTTCTTACCGTAAGTATCACAAATACTTTGAATATAAGGTTTATAATCTAATTTTTCTAAAGTATGATATACAATCATTTGATTAAAAATCGGCATTTGCCCATCAGATGAAGCCTTTAGGGCAGCTATTTTAGAAATTAAGCTATTATGTCCATATAAATATCCTACTCTAAGCCCTGCAGATAGCACCTTTGAGTATGAACCTGCGAAAATTACACGCCCATCTATGTCTAAACTTTTAAACGCCGGCACTTGTTTACCAGAAAATCTAATTGCTCCGTATGGGTCATCTTCATAAATTAAAAGATTATGCTTAGACGCTATATCATAAATTACTTTTCTTCTTTCTAATGGAATGGTAAGTCCAGTTGGATTTTGGAAATTAGGAATGATATAAATATATCGTCCCTTACCATTGCTTGAGAGTATAGCTTTTTCAAGCTCTGTGGGAATCATACCATATTCATCCATTTTAATACTCTTTACAACACACCCAACAGCTCTAGCCGCATTTATTCCATTTGGAAATGTAAATTCATCAGCAAAAACTACATCCCCTTCATTACAAAATGCACGTGGCATTAGTCCTAGTCCATGACCCGAGCCATTTAAAAACGTAAGAGAGTTATCATCCTGTTTTAAACCTAGGTAATTTATTAGTGTGTCTAATGTATAATCTGCAAGAGGCTTGTAGCCAGAAAACGGCCCATATTGTAATATTTTCATAGGATTATCTGCGATAATCTCTTTAATAGTAGTAACGATTTCATCTTCTGGAATTGCCTCTGGGGCTGGATTTCCTATACCAAATGATATACAATTTGGCATAGATGCCATTTTTTCTAATGCTAAACGAATCTCACTTATAGGCGAATTCATTGTTTTGTTTGGAAAGTTATAATTCATTGCTTTGCCTCCTTATTAATACTTAATTAACAGCTCCAACATTCTGATTTTATCTCATCATTAATACCTAATTTATTGCCGTTTGAATCCCATATACCAAATCCCGTTGCTACACAAACTATAGAGAAAACTGGAACTATATAATTTAAGCAAGCGTATGGAATATATTCTATACCAACACCTAGTGTTGCACATACATACATTGTAAATCCTGACCACGGTATAAGCGGACTAATTAAAGTAGATGTATCTTCTAGCGTTCTTGATAATACACGTCTATCTATATTAGCTTTATCATAACTTGTTGCAAATGTTTTTGCAGGTAAAATAATGCCAAGCGCTTGACTTCCTGTAACTAGAGAGGTAGCGTAGCAATATCCCATTGTTGTCAAAATTAATGCCTTACCAGATTTAATGAGTTTTAGTAATCCTTCGTCAATAACTACATATAAAACCTTACTTACCATTAAAGCACCACCCATAGCACAAGCAAAACAAATAGATACAATAGTTCCTATCATAGAAGTCATTCCCCCACGAGATAAAATACTATCGATTTCTGAAAGCCCTGTTCTAATGCTAGAGCCTGACAGGCAAGCTGATGAAATATCTACTATGCTAGCTCCTTGTGTAATTATAGCAAATGCCATACTAGTAACTATTGATAAACTAAGAGCAATGAGTGCTGGAACTTTAAAGGCAGTTAAAATTAAAACTATTAAGAGTGGTAAAACTGTAATTAAACTTATGTTAAAAGTTGCATCTAATGTTTGTGCCATAAGCTCAATTTGAGCACTATCAATTGCAGTCACATCAAATTGAAGCCCTAATATAGTGTATATAACTAAAGTTATAACTGTTGCAGGTAGCGTTGTATAAAGCATAGAACCTATATGTTTATAAATATCCACACCAGACATAGATGATGCTAAGTTTGTAGTGTCTGACATAGGTGACATTTTATCACCAAAGCAAGAACCAGAAACAATGCTACCAGCTAAAATAGCAGGTGATACACCTATAGATGTACCAATTCCGTAAATTACAAGACCCATAGTTGCAATTGAACCAAAACTTGTTCCTGTAAAAATTGATGTAACACAGCAAAGTAAAAATGCAAGTGGTATGATAATGCTAGGATTAATAAATTTAATACCATAGTAAATTAATGAGGGTAGAGTTCCTCCGACATTCCAAACAGCTACCAACATACCTACAAAAAGTAAAATAAATATTGCCATTAAACTTTCAGCTACGTTATTTACCATTGCTTTTTGAATAACCAGCCATTCATTCTTTAAACTAAGGGCTACTATAGTTGCTACGATGGTAGCAAAAAATAGTGATGTTTGGGTATTAATGCCTAAGCGCAGAGATACAATTATAGTACCTATAACTAGAACTAGCGATAAAAGTGCATACGTTATTGAAGGTGTTTTATTTTTCATAATCACTCTCTCCTTTACAATCAACAAACTAATAATCAACAAAATAACTTTATTTAATAGCGGAAAGTAAAATTATACTCCATAAAGGAATTGTTATAAGGCTAAGTGCAGTTGATAAAATTACAATTTTAGTGGCAACTTTTTCATTAGCTCCGTATTTAGATGCCATAATGCTTGTTGTACTACCTGCCGGTGTTGCACAAAGTATTACAGATACGCCGGTTATTAAAGGCTCCATAGAGAAAGCCGTACAAACCATGTATATTATTGCAGGAATTATAATTAATCTCATTATACAAAAATTGAAAATAGACTTTGAAAATAAACTTTCTTTAAAATTAATATCCCCTAAAATAGTCCCTACATAAATCATTGTAAGAGATGTACACGCATTACTACATGTAGTTATAGTTTGTAAGATAGGTTCGGGTAACGTTATTTTTGCAAACATGATAAAGATACCTATAAAAGTTGCTATAATACATGGATGAGTTAAAGTTTCCTTAATCATTTTCTTGTAGTCAAGTTCAGTACTAAAGCATGTAACGCCTCCCGTCCATACTACAAATCTGTTTGGGATTAATGAAATAGAGGCATACGTAAGACCTATAATTCCAAAAACACTTTCTGCTAATGGAATTCCAATAAAACCAGAATTCGGTACGATAGTAGAATATCTATATATAGATCTGATATCCTCGGGAAGTTTACGGTAAACAAATTTAGCAATAACAATTTGTAGCAAATTTGAGAATATGCCCACTAATATAATTGTTACGAAAAATGTTGCGTCGTCTCCTATCTCTGCGGAAAATGATTTTATAATATTAGCTGGAATGATTACATATAAAATTAAATCCACTACAGTTTTCTTTCCAGCATCGGTAAATTTACCTGTTTTTCTTAACATAAATCCTATTAAAATTAATAAAAACATCATGACCATTAAACTAATAAGTGAATTAAACACAATATGCACCTACTTTACAAGCTCAAAAGAGCAAGCTCCTGTGGTTTTATACTCATAAGCATTTTGTGCAGTTATATCAGACATATCCTGGAGTGCTTGGTCCGTATAAAAGGCTGAATGTGGAGTATAGATAACATTTTGATTTTTTAATAATTCTTCAAGCTCCGGTACAGGGCATGTATCCACCTGGCCAGCATTTCTTATCTCATTTTCTTCGTCTAATACATCAATAGCAAGGCCAGCAATTTTACCACTTTGTATTCCACGAATTAAAGCTTTAGTATTACATAAACCGCCACGAGCAACATTAACAATGTAAACTCCATCTTTCATTTTTGCGATAGTTTCATCATTTATCATGTGATGATTTTCATTTGTATAATTACAGTGAAAAATTATAGCATCGCATTTTTCGTATATCTCCTCAATAGATACATACTTTGCATATTTTTTTACTTCATTATGTTCTATAATATCATTTGCAAGAATTTCTTTGGGTCCAAAGCCACTTAAACATTTCATTGTAGTGCATCCAATTCTGCCAGCACCAATAATTCCAATTACTTGATTTCTAATTTCGCGTCCTAATGTAAAGCCTAAAGCAAAGTTATTACTATCTATTCTGTGAATTTGTTCTTTGTAAGTTCGCAATATGGCTAAAAGAGACAATACTGCATACTCAGCAACGGAATTAGGAGAATAAATAGGTGCATTTGCCGATTTTAATCCAACTTTTTTCATATACTCAATATCTAAATGGTCAAATCCAGCAGTGCATGTAAGCACATATTTAACTCCTGCTTTTACTAAGCCATCATAAAATGCATGAGTTATTGATTTATAAGGTGTAAAAATTACAGCTTCACATCCTGTTATTTTTTCAGCATTTTCATCTGTTGCAGAAACTTCCAACTGTATAAATTCTATTTCCCCATTATAATTTGTGGTAAGATGACTAAATCTTTTAGCTCCACCTCTAACTGTGTTAAAAACTCCTATTTTCATAATATACCCCCTTAAGATTATAGTTAAATTATATTCAATTTTTTCGCAAATGTAAAAATGTGTACATCTGCAGTAATTTGGACAAAATAAAAGGATACACAAATCAATTTTGTGTATCCTTTTAGCATGGCTAGCAAGTATATTCGGATTTTATAGTAAATCATACATTCTATGTCTATAAAAAGCTAGATGACTGCGCATCGCTTCTTCAGCCCTTTTTTCATCTCTTTCACAAATAGCTCGATAAATTTCAAGATGCTTTTTTTTAGCAACTGCATATGATACATCAAACAATCCCATTTTGATTAATCGTTGCAAATAATATTTTTGTTTAGAACTAAAAAGCTCATGAGTTTTTATTACATATTCATTGCGAGAGCCTTTAATAATTAGCTCATGAAATTTTTCATCATATATAGCGGCCATTTCTAAGTTTCCTTGTTCACAATACTTATTAAATTCACGTAAACTATCTTTAAGCTCTAAGATTTGATTATCGGTCATAAGACGAGTGGCTAGCATAGTAGCATAAGTTTCAAGCCTTATACGAAATTCATGAAAATCCATATAATCCTTCACACTCATCTCAAAAACCTGATATCCTTTAGCTGCCTGTACAACAAGCCCATCTTGTTCAAGCTTTAATATAGCATCTCTAATAGGAGTACGACTCATATCAAAATCTATAGATATTGCATCTTGGTTTATTTTTTCATTTGGCTTTAGCCTAAATTCTAATATATCTGAACGAATGAGTTCATAAGCAATATCTGTTTGTGTTTTGAATGGGTTATTTTGTTTAAATTTTTTTATACGCTCTTTGATAGTTTTCTCCATAATATCCCCCCACTATAGATTATAGCATATTAAATAAAACCCCACCGCCTCTTACAGAGGCACCCCTTTTAAAGGGGAATGTCACACAGTGACAAAAGTGGGGCATTTTTTTTATTTATCCATCACAATTAACATCTTACAATAACTGTACAAACTCATCCCATCTAACAGGCCTAGAAAAATAGTAACCTTGAATTAGCCCAAATTGATGCAGCTTATTAAACTGCTCCTCAGTTTCCACGCCTTCTAGCACAACTTGCATATCCAATATATGTGCAATTCTACTCATAACATCAATAATAGCGTAGTCTTTAGCAGTAGAGCTATCCACGAAAATTTTATCAATTTTAAGAATATCTAAATTATACTCTTTTAAATAACTAAAAGAAGAATAACCAGTACCAAAATCATCAAGAGCAACCGCAATTCCTAACTTTTGCAATTTCTTTATATTTTCCCTAACAATATCTTGTTCTTCCAACAAAATGCTTTCGGTAATTTCAATACAAACGTATTTATAATCAATACCATAGCGACCAAAAATAGTTACAACGTTTTGAACAAAATCTTGCTCCATAATTTGAATAGGCGACGCATTCACTGACATTTGCACAGGTCTGCCTTCGTCACAAAGCGTTTTTAAATCTTGCGCAACTCTATCCATAATCCAATTACCCAAATCAATAATCATGCGAGTTTGCTCAGCAACATAAATAAACTCATTAGGCGGAACAAAGCCTAAATCTTTACTAAACCAGCGAATAAGCGCCTCAGCTTTGCAAATCTGCTTATCTCCATTAACAATAGGCTGATAGTTTATAACAAACTCATTAGTTTCAATAGCATTTTTCAAGCAATCTTTAATACGCTCTTCTTTTATATACCTATTATACAATTCATTATTAAATACAAGTAGTCCAACAGAAGCGCTAATCGATTTTTTCTCTTTTAACATAATATATAACTTTTTAACAGTTTCATCATCAGTATCAGTAATTTGTGGATTAACAATAGCTACAGCGTTAAGGTCAATTTTAATCGGCTTAGTATCTGGGTAAATAAGCGGTTTATCAAAAACCTCACAAACGCGTAAATTATAAAAATCCTCCACTTTGCCCCCAACTTTATCTTTATCAAACATAACGATAAACTCATCACCGCTATATCTAATAAATTCAGCCGACACACTGGCGAACAACTGCTGCAATTTATGCGTAATATCCACTAACACGCGGTTACCAACATCTTCGCCATAAATGTCGTTAACACGTTTAAACTGCTTAATATCAATAAGAATAATAACAAACTCGCTTCCTTTTAAAATAAATTTGCTATATACCCTTTTAAGCATCTTTCGGTTAGCCAGCCCTGTAGTTTCATCGTAATAAACTAAATAATTAATCTTTTTCGGCAAATTGTTTTCGATAAACTTAGCCATACTAACCAGTGTAGTAAGCGAAATCTCATCTTCTGGATAATCCTCGCCAAGTTCCTTAATAACCATCATAAGACTTTTTAAAGTTGCAATAATAGGTGTGGCAAATAAGAAAAGTCCAATAATCATTATAATAGCAATGCTAAAAATTAAAGAATAAATTTTACTTATAACAAAGTCTCTATTGTTTTTAATATGCTCATTGTCCACAAGTGAATCTAAGTTAATAGCAAAAGTAATTGTTTTTGTTTCATTTATAATAGGGTATTCGATTAAGTGATAATTAAGAGTATTATACATAGTAGAAAAATCAGCGTTAGAATCATCTGTGTAACTTAATTTGCCATTAATCAGATAAATTCCACCGTCTGTATGTTCAAGTAAAACATCTAAAGTAGCAATGCGAAATTCATTGGCTAAATTTATAAGTAAGTCTTCAAGAAACATATTAACCATAACAATAGCAATAGGTTCATTTGTATCTTGGTCAAAAATAAACTTAATAGCAGCATTAATTGTTCTGTTACTATAGTCATCGCTTTCTACACTAACTAATGAAACTTCTGGCGTTACTAAGTCCTCGTTAAACCACTCGGTTTCTCTAACATTATAATTTTCAAGCAAGAAACCATTTGATATAGCAAATTCATGTTTCATACTAATAATAGTGATAGCATCAGCGAAACTGATATTTTCAATTAAGTTAGTGTAATTACCAATAACTTCTTCAACTAAGTCTAAATTTACCGTATCTTTATGGAACTCGTCGACAATATTAGAATCTTTAGTAATAGACTCAGCAGTATTCTTAAGTAGCTCAATATTTTGCTCAAGTCCTAAAATAACATCTTCCCCTTGAAGTTCGCTAACAAACAATGCCGTGTTATACTCAATTGACTCAAGGGAAGATACTGCCATATACACTATGGCCGCGATAAATAGCGCTATAATTATAAGTACTTTAAAATTGACAAATTTAATTTTCATATAAAATTTAGCAAGGATACTCCCACTTCTATAAGTGGGAGAGGAATTGCTTTTTTCTCCTTGCAACCTCCTTTTCTTTGTGATATAATTTCCGCTAAGAGAAAACCGTTGTGTAAAAGGCACTCTTAAAGAAT
>MDJM01000054.1 GCA_001994995.1 Candidatus Parepulonipiscium sp. PG-Nuni2H_MBin01
GATATCCAAATAGTCTTTTCGTGCGCAGAATTGTCTTTTTTGCATGCGGTTATAGCGTTATCTATTAGATTCCCTAATATATTGCTTAAATGGCCGTTATCTACCTGTGGAATAGTATCTATTATAACTTGTATATCTAGAATAATCTTGTCATTAAATATCTTATAATAGCAATCTAATTCAAATATCTTATAATTAATTAGAGCGTTAATTATAGGGATATTACATATAAAGCGAGTAGGTTGTTGAGTAACATCTAACTTAGTATTAATAGTCTCTAACGCTTTCTCTAGATTATTCTCTTGTATAGCAGTTTGAATGCTAATTAAGTCATATTTAAAATTATGCTTAAGCGTAATAATATCTTTATGATCTTGTTGAAGAATTTCATACGACTTCAAATAATGGTTAGCCTGTTGGGCCGATAAATCGTATTCTGCTTTTTCGTTAGATAATTTTACCATTTGCTTCTGGTTTATAAAATATAAAATGTTGCTTAGTAGTATAATCAAAATAATAGTAATATAGGATGAATAATCCTTACTATCTGCCGAAATTACTCCAATGGTTATTAAACTTATTAGCGGCAAACAAACATGTGAAATATATCTTTTATTGTATACGGACGTGCTAAAAACTAAAAAAATCTTTGTGTAAATATATATATTTACTAAAAATGTTATATAATATAAATACGAAAATGATATAGGGGATAACTCCTTCCCTGATAGTGCATAAATATATAGTTGTATAACTGCTGAAATAATGCCCGAAATTATATCTAAACAACATACTATCACTATTGTGGTTATAGCAACTACAATTTTTTTCGTAAATTTATCTTCAAAGAATATCTGCAAAATCAATGAATGTAATAAAAATAAAACAAAATAAAGATATATACCATTAAAAAATTTTATGCTTAAAGCGGCTATAAACACCAATCCTAAATAAGATAATATAAGCCATAATTTACTAATAGGCTTTAGCTTAAATAAATCTTTAAACAATAAGTAGAGTAAATAACATTCAATGGACATAATAATCACAAATATATTAATCACCTTCTAATTTTTCCAGCTAAAAAACGTTGATATTTATTTAACGTTTCTTCTTGAAATTTTCTGCCAATTGGTATATCAATCCCATCAACTTTTAAGCAATTTTTATCATTCCACTGTACATATTCTAAATTAACTATAAAAGATCTGCTTGGTTTAATGAAAACATCATAAGCGCTAACTTCAGCCCAAATGGATTTTAATGAGGCAGTAAAACAATGAGTTTCATCAGCAGTAGCTAGTTTAATTTGATGCCTTTCTTTTTCAAAATATCTTATATCAGTTAAGTACACAAACTTCTGTGTATTTTGTATTGTAAATTTAAATATACCGCCTTTTTGCTCTTCTAAATTCTCTCTGGCTATTTGAAAGTTACGTTTTAATTCCTCAAACTTAGGGGGTTTATCAATAAATCCAACCACCTGTGGCCCCAGCAATTCTCTCATACGGTCAGTTATGCTAGAAACAAAGATAATCAAGCTTTTAATTTTCATTAATCTAAGTGTTCTCGCGGTTTCTATCCCGTCCATACCTGTCATTAATATATCTAAAAAAATAAGGTCATATTTATTAGTTTTGAAACTATCACATAGCGCTTCTCCAGAAGAAAAAGTATAAATTTCAAAATCTTCATTATATTCAAATTGTAACTCAGTTAAAAATTTATTTAAAAGCTCGATATGTTGTTGGTTATCATCACATATTGCAAGTCTCATAATAAAAATCCTCCTTGTAACTATTAAAAACTAGATTATTTTATATTAAACCGACATAGGGATACCACTATGATAATATAATTTCTATGTTATCATAGTGCTTAATACGTGTAAATAGAGTTTTGTTGGGAATTTTAACTATGTAACTTGCGCAATAATTCGTGTAAGTTATGTAATAATCAGTTTTTAGATAAAAAAATAAGTATAATAAATATATCAACTACAGCAGTTGGATTAGGTTAAATAATAAGTATAATAAAAAAAGATAAAAAATTTTAATAATGAAGAGGAGTTTTAAAAATGAAGATAAATTTTAATCATGTCTCAAAACAATACGGTAACTACCCAGTTTTAAAAAATATTTCAATGGAGCTAAACTCTGGTAATATATACGGCCTAGTAGGCCCTAATGGAGCTGGGAAAACTACTTTAATTAAACTACTAACTACAATTGATGTTCCTACAAAAGGGAAAATATACTTAGATGGCAAAGACATAGCGCAAGACCCAACATGTATGCGTGGTAACTTAGGATACCTACCTCAAGATGTTAACGTATATCCTTATTTAACTAGCGTAGAATATTTAACATATTTTGCAGGCATTAAAGGTATAGATAAGAAAACAATCAAACCACATGTTCAAGAATTACTGGAATTATTTAATCTAACTCCACATGTAAAAAAGAAACTCGGCACATACTCTGGAGGTATGAAACAACGTGTTGGGCTAGCATGTGCGTTGCTTGGTAATCCTCAAATTATAGTACTAGATGAACCTAGCGTAGGCCTTGACCCAGAAGAAAGACTGAATTTACGTTTGCTATTTGAAGAATTGGCAAAAACACGTATTTTAATATTAGCTACACATATTATTTCTGACATCGACCTTACTGCTAAACAAATTATTGTATTAAAAAAAGGAGAGGTAAAATATACCGGTACAAAAGATGAATTTGTAAAATCATATGACGGTGATTTAGAAGAGGCATATATGCATTTTGTAGCAAGTTAAAAAGGCAAAACCTTATGGTTTAGCCTTTTTTTACGCAAAAAAAAAGACCACAACATACAGTTGCAGTCCTCTTAATTTAAAGCACAGGGTCATCACTAAATACTCTCTTTGCAAAATGTTCTACCGCAGGGTCAATAATATTAAAATCTGTCGGTAATTCAAGCCACATAATCAGATCTTCAAAATTAGTATCAAAATGGTAAAGCTTATTTAAAATTTCAACAAGTGTAGTTTTAAACGTATCCGCAGACATTCCTTTTAGCTGGGCACGAAAATTTTCAAAAGTCATAAATTCTAAATATTCATTTCTAACTGGCTCGTATACAATATCAAGCTCCACCTTAGGATTAAACTTAGTTCGTAAAATATTTTCCATATAGAACCACGGTGAAAGCACTGGAATCGTAATAGACTGCATAATACGAGTTTGAAGGAAAAATAAATAATCTCTCGTAACCCTTTTGTGATCAAGAGTAGTTCTCTCATCACCAAAACAAGTTTGAATAACACAAAAATCATATGCCTCAATTACACTAGACAAAACAGTATCAGGATGATTTTTTACAAAAGCAACATCCTCTTGTGGTAACTGATCAGCCGAAAGAATTTTACTATCTAATGCGCGGTAAAAACTATACTCAATATTAGGAGCATTAGAGTACATTTTTGGCAAAGCTGCATTTACATCACTAATAATTCCTGTATTAATAATAAATTCGGGTAAAAAACTATCTTTAGAAGTAGCAATAGCTAAATTTTTAAGATCCACCATAGTTTATCCTTTCCTTATCCACTCTATATAAACTCAACTTTTTTAACTTATAAAAATTGTTCAAACGCAGGAACTGCACATACTCCACAAGTGTCAGGACCAGTATAAGAGCCAATAGTAACGCCAATTTGTAAATATTCATCAAGTAATTGTATAGTAGTTTGTTCCTTTATAATAGAAGCTAAATATTCAACTTCTGCTATCGCATCCGCATGTGCAATTGCATAAACATACTTATCTTCATTGCCAGCAACAAATTCACATAATAATTCCACAACCCGTTCACTAGCCTTACGTTTACCTCTAACCCTGCCTATAGGAAAAAGTTCTCCATCAGCTAAATAAATAATAGGTTTAATATTTAACATAGACCCTAACAGAGCAGCAACTTTACCAATTCTGCCCCCTTTTTCTAGGTAATCTAAGCTATCCACATAAAAGAAAATTCGCGAATTAGTCTTTATTAGCTCACTAATCCTAATAATCTCCTTAAGCGTAAGCCCTGCATTAATCATTCGGGCAATTTCAGTAACGATAACCCCTTGACAACCTGTAGCAGACTTAGAATCTATAACTTCAATTCGTGCATTCGGAAATTCATCCAACACAATGCTTTTTGCAGTTAAAGCCGCATTGTAAGAACCACTAAATTTACTCGATAGGCATACACATATTATATCTTTACCATTATGGATATGTTTTATAAACTTATCATAATAATCGTTAATAGCAGGTAGAGAGGTTTTTGGAAATATAACATTCTCTCTCATACGTTGATAAAATTCGCTAATAGAAATATCGACGTTTTCTTTTAGGTAGTTTTGCTTATCGAAAGAAATATAAAATGGCACCAAGTCGATATTATAAAATTTACAAAGTCTAGGTGTAAGGTCACAAGAGCTATCACTCATTAGTGCTATATTTTTTGTATTTGTCATATTTACTATCCCTTTCAGTTTTTAATAACTAGTATACCACAATTATTAATTGTTTACAACCGACTGACATAAATTATGAATGGGTATTCATATAAATTATAGATACATAGATTTAAGGAGGAGTATAATGTTATCGCCAAGCTTAGAGAAATATTTAATAGAAGTTCACATGTCAATCCAAAATGGGGAGGAAGTTACTTGTAGCGAAATCGCCAAAAAACTAAATGTTACTACTACTAAAACTATTCAAGGTATACAACGACTCCATTATCAAAAATATTTGCACTATACAACTTATCAACCAATCGAGATGACAGAACGAGGAGAGCAGTTAGCAAAATATATTATTTCTAAGTATATGCTTATTGATAGGTTTTTAGATATGTTACAACTAGAGGATATGCAGGCTGACCGCGATGCAATGGCCCAGCTATTTTCAGATGACATGCTTGAACATATAGAGCAATTTGTATTATTTGTAGAACAATACCCCGAGATTATAAACCGTTATCAATTATATTTAAATAATCGACAAAGTAGCAGAATTTTAGCTACTAAACCTGACGAAGATAGATAATAGTAAGCTAAGGTTTGGCTTAAGCTAAATCTTAGCTAAATTTGAGTAAGGAATATTTTTTTTGGGTATAATAGTAAAAAGGAGTTTGAAAAGTATGGGACAGAACATTTTAAAAGGAGCCATGATTTTAAGCATCGCTTCCGTAATTAGTAAAATTTTAGGCATGTTGTACAAGATTCCAATAACAAATATAATAGGTGACCAAGGTAATGCAATTTATGCTAGTGCATACAATATGTATATTCTGCTTATAACGTTTTCAGCAATAGGGATGCCTACTGCTATCTCCAAATTAGTATCAGAACGCCGTGAAATTGGCGCTTTTCGTGAAGCTCACAGGGTTTATAAAGTAGCTCTAATTTATTCCGTACTTCTTGCATTTATTCTCGCATCCACCTTATGGTTTGGAGCCGAATTCATTGCAACTTTTATGCAAAATGAGTTATTAGTTATGCCCCTAAAAGCTCTTGCCCCCACTAGTGTTATAGTTACCATTATGGCCGTTACACGTGGATATTTACAAGGAACAGGTGATATGTTTCCTACGGCTATATCGCAAGTTGTGGAGCAAATTTTTAACGCTATATTTAGTGTAGTATTAGCATATATGTTTATTTCCTATGGCGTAGTGGAGGCCGCTACAGGCAGCACGCTCGGGACAGGCTTAGGTGCTGTGTTTGGACTAATCACTTTGCTGATAATATATGTTAGAAAAAAAATCAATACTACTGATACTGTCGCGTCTAAGTTTGATAACGAATCGCCAACTATTATATTAAAAGCTATTTTATGGACAGTTATTCCAATTGTATTAAGTACTTCTATTTTTGCAATAATCACTAATATTGATACACTTATGTTAAATACTATGTTGCCAAATTTAGTAGAGCAATTAATTAGTCATAATAGATATGACCTAGTCAATGTTACCGGTGCAATTGATATGACTACTACTCAAATTGTGGATAGCTTAGCTGGCCAATATTTGGGTAAATATTTAACTCTTATTAACGTTCCCGTTGCATTAATTTTAACTATTGGTATGGCAGCAACTCCTGCTATTGCAGCAGAAATGGCTAAAGAAGATTTTGAAGCCGCTAGAGCTAAAACTTATATGATTTTAAAAATAGGTTCACTATTAGCAGTACCGTCTGCTGTAGGCTTAACATTGTATGCTAAACCTATAATGGAACTCATTTATAGCCATTCTCCAGATGGGCATAGGCTTATAGCTTATGGTAGTATCGCTATTATTTTTATTGCATTAGCACAGCTTACCACTAGCGTACTACAAGGTATGGGCAGGCAGTATATCCCAACACGAAATGCGTTAATAGCATGTATCATAAAAATTATAGTTAACTTCATTTTTTTACAAATCCCGATTATAAATATTTATGCTGTAGTGCACAGTACAACAATATGCTACGTAGTATTTGCTATGCTAAATATAAATTATCTTAGCAAAAATATAGAACTTAAATTAGACTGGAAAAACATAGTCTTTCGTCCTGTGTTAGCTAGTGCAATTATGGGCGCAGGTTCATTTGTAGTATACTACGGTTTATTCCTAACCACAGGAATGTCTAGCGTTGCATTAATAGTAGCTATAATAATAGCAATCATTTTATACGGTATATTCGGAATTTTAGTAGGCGCGATAAGCGTAGAAGACTTAAGAAACATACCTGGAGGCAGAAGATTTATTTCAGTAGCAAATAAATTTTCGTCAAATTAGTTTTTCACAATATCATGTATAGAACTTCCTAATTCTGGAAATAATTTATCAAAGCCATATAGTGTGGCAACAATTGATTAAGTTATGAGTTAGGAGGTTTTTTTATGCTTACAAAATTACAATATTTCGCATTGTTACTTGTGGCTGTAGGTGTGTTCTTTGGTGCATTCGCTAAGTTTGGACTTGATAATACTAAGATTGAGGTTGCACAAGAAGAAAGCGAAGCTACACCACCAACAGATATTGCCCAACCAAACCCTAATGAAGTAGAAGACGCATTTAATATTTTGCCAACTACAGAAGTGCTTATGGTTCTTAAAGATCAGGAAAATAACATTATTGATAGCCAAAAACTAGACCCATATACTATTATGGGTCTTAATAAAGACGATTTAAGCTCCATTTTTCCTGGCTATCAAGTTGTAGCGTTTAGTGAAGAGCAAATTATTTTAGAAGGCAACACCTATATTAAACCAGAAGAGATAGTTTATTATCTCGGAGTTGATGGACAAGATATTGGGATAGTTCTTGGAGATGATGGCTTTCTAAAAATTGGACTTAGTGTAAACGATTTCTCAAGCTATATTAATACTTTGCTAAGTCATGAACTTATTGCTGTTACTATGGAAGAGCGAATACAATTAGAAAACGACCCTTACTATATAGAACGCATCTTGCAAAACTTAAGTGAATAGCATTCCAAACGTTAGCATATTATTTTTTTGAGGTGATAAAATGTGAGGTTGTTTCAAAAGAATCATTTGATATTATATATTAAAGATATTCCTCTTTATAATATTAGTACGTGTGAGGTTTTGTCATATAATCATCTTCCAGAAATTATTGCTAAAAATCCAACTGAAAACTCTTTTAACTTATGGAAAAGCCACCGTAAATCCAGTGACAGTAATCAAACTGCTGTCGCTCTTATGAACATTGCGTTTGGGCACAATTCCTACAGAGTTGTAAGAGATACTAAGTTATTATCTCTTAGCGATTGCTACTGGGTTAAATATGAGAATGACAAAACCTCATTTAATTCAATTACTCCTTATCTGGAAAAGTTTTGGGGACATAATTTTGCCCACAAATATAATGGGGTAGCTGTTCCCACGCTAGTTACTAATGGAATACTTGACAAGCATTGGATTTCTAAAGAATATTTGCAAAAACCATATAGTAAAATAGAATACGATTGTTATATATTATGTAAATTACTTGGTATACCTGTTGCAGAGTATATTTTGGAAACAGGTAGACTACTTACTAAAAACTTTACTAATATAGATAATTATCTAGAACCAGCGCATTCTTATAATCTGTATAGTAATCAAGGCTACATGTCGGTTGATATTATTAACGATTTTGACTTTGGGCTTGAAATGATTATATTAGATGCTATTATTAAGAACACTGATAGACATACAGGTAACTTTGGTTATCTTGTTAACATTGAAACTGGTCAAAAGGTCCAAGCTCCCCTATTTGACTTTGAAAAAGCGCTTAATCCCGAATTTCCAAATGATTATATGATAGAAAACCTTCTAGAGCTATTTAAAGATATGGGTAAACCTAAATTTGTTAGAGATACTATTAATAAAATGGTTACTACTATCTCTGATAACTTTGATATTCTTCATGGTGAATTTGTGACTAGAGCAAAAATTTTAGAACACCAATTAAGTAGGTTATAATGAGGAGTGATGAGTCATAAGTAAGATTATTATTGTTGGCGCAGGAGCATCAGGCCTAGTATCAGCTATAATTTTAGCTAGAGCTGGCTTTGATGTAACTATATTAGAAAAACAAAGTAGAGTAGGTTCAAAAATATTAGCTACGGGTAATGGTAGGTGTAATTTAACTAACACCCATTTAACTTTAGACAAGTATCATTCAAGTTATAAGGGAAACTTATTTATACCAATTGAAAAATATGGTGTAGAGCCAACCTTAGAATTTTTTAAAGATATTGGGATAGTGCCTCTTATTGAAGATACAAAAGTTTATCCATTTTCAGAGCAGGCAAGCAGTGTGCTTGATGTTTTGCGAATTGAAATCGACCGGCTAAATGTTAATATAATAACAGACTTTTATGTTACTGATATTTCGCGCCAGCATAGTAAATTTGTAATTAATAAAGAAATAGAAGCTGATAAAGTTATTATAGCTACAGGAGGGCTTGCTGGAGTTAAGGAGGATACTAAGATATATGACATTTTAGCACATCTTGGTCATACTATAATTCCTCTTAAGCCCACTCTAGTGCATGTAAAATCGAAATCAGAGTATTGTAAGATGCTACAAGGTATAAGAGTTAAAGTACAAGCTCGGATTTATGTAGCAAATAAATTAATACGCACCGAAGCTGGCGAAGTGCTATTTACTGAGGATGGATTATCAGGTCCAGCTATTTTTCAGTTAAGCAGAATAGCTTCTCTTAATAAATGTTATATTACGTTAGATTTATGTCCTACATTAAATATAGAAGAGATTATTAACACAATTTTTCTACGTATTAGGGACAATATTTCACTTGAGGAGCTATTTATTGGTTGGTTAAATAAAAAAGTTGCTATAGCAGTTATTAAAGTAGCTAATATCGGTAAGCTTTCTAGGCTTGCACACGATTTGGAATACGAAGATGTATTAGCCCTTGCTAATACAATGAAAAGTTTTAGATTTGATATAAATGGAACACGCCCATTTAAATTTGCACAGGCTACTATAGGTGGCGTAAGTTTAAATGACGTAAATTTAAATACAATGGAATCTAAAAAAGTAAAAGAGTTATATATTGTTGGCGAGGTTTTAGATGTAGATGGCGATTGTGGAGGTTACAATTTGCAATGGGCTTGGTCTACTAGTATGTTAGCAGCAAACAATATAGGGAAGTTATAGGGATATAATATGATACGAGTACAAGATATACAAATAGGTATTAATTCTGGAGAAAAAGTTTTAATATCTAAAATAGCAAAAAAATTAGGGATTAGGCATACAGAAGTTATTAGTTATAAGATTGTCAAACAGGCGATAGACGCACGTAAAAAGCCTAATATAAAATATGTATACACTATTGATGTAGACACTACAAAAAATAAAGAATTGTTAAAGAAAAAATTAGCTTCAGTTCCTACATCAGTGGAATACCAATATGTTCAACCCGGCAATGAAGTATTAAATCATAGGCCTGTAATAATAGGTTCTGGTCCTTGCGGATTATTTTGCGCACTTATACTTTCGCAAATGGGATATAATCCTATTATTATCGAACGGGGTAATACTGTAGATAAGCGAGTTGAAGAAGTAGAGAATTTTTGGAATAATAGAGAGCTTAATCCAAACTCCAATGTTCAATTTGGTGAAGGTGGAGCAGGAACATTTTCAGATGGAAAATTAACTACTCAAATAAAAAACTTACGTTGTAATAAAGTGCTCCAAGAGTTCGTCAATGCAGGTGCTAATGATGATATTTTATATAAAAGTAAACCACATATAGGGACTGATATTTTACGTGATGTAGTAAAAAATATGCGTACTAATATCGAAACTTTAGGTGGAACATTTATGTTTAACTCTATTTTAACTGATATAAAAGTAGAAAATGACGCTTTAGTGGCTGTTAAAATTAACGATGATACTTGGATTGATACTACAGTGTGTGTACTTGCTATAGGCCATAGTGCGCGTGATACATTTGAGATGTTATTTGATAAGCAAGTAGAGCTAGTGCAAAAAGCGTTTTCAGTGGGACTTAGAATAGAGCATCCGCAACAATGGATTAACAATTCGCAGTATGGTATGGACGAATGTGAAAAAATTGGCGCTGCTGAATATAAATTAGTGCATCATGCTTCAAATGGTAGAAGTGTATATAGCTTTTGCATGTGTCCAGGTGGATATGTAGTAGCTTCAACATCTGAACCAAATATGGTAACTACTAATGGGATGAGTTTTAACAAACGTGATGGGGATAATGCTAATAGCGCTATATTAGTTAACGTTAAGGCTGAAGATTTGCCACATCCGTTAGCAGGAATAGAACTGCAAAGAGAGTTTGAAAAATTAGCGTTTACTTTAGGTGGAAACAATTATAATGCGCCAGTACAAACTGT
Source organism: Candidatus Parepulonipiscium sp. PG-Nuni2H_MBin01 (assembly GCA_001994995.1). GTDB lineage: Bacteria > Bacillota > Clostridia > Lachnospirales > Cellulosilyticaceae > Parepulonipiscium > Parepulonipiscium primum. The sequence continues at coordinate 10,932 of MDJM01000054.1, forward strand.
TGGTGATTTTTTAAACAATGTAGCCTCTACTAACTTAGGGATAGTAAAACCAACATATAGTATAAATGTAACGCCAACAAACTTAAGGGCCGCTTTACCTACTCAAACAGGCGATGCAATAGCTGAAGCTTTAACAGAATTTGGCCAAAAAATTGAAAACTTTGCTCATCCAGATGCAATGTTAACTGGATTTGAAACACGTAGTTCATCTCCTGTTAGAATAGTAAGAGATGATAACTACCAAAGTAATATAAGAGGAATATACCCAGCCGGCGAGGGGGCTGGGTACGCCGGTGGAATTACTTCATCTGCTGTTGATGGTATTTTAGTAGCAGAAGCTATTGCTAAGAAGTTTAGCGCTAAGAGCGTTCAGTAACACCATAAAGTTTAGATGAAGTAGCTTTAAGACCTAATGCGGTGATTGCAAATAGTATAGCTATAGCAATTACCGCGGGTATATCAAATGCTATAAAAGATTTGCTAATAATAGCATTATACGTTGGGAAAAAAGCAATTGTTAAAAGTGCAGCAAATACTGCTTGAACTGTTTTAGCAATTAAATACACTCCTAACGATAGCTTAGTGCTAGATAAAATATGAGCAGTTTGGAAAAACACGCAAAAACCACCAAATCCTAAAATAGCAGATAATATAGCTAAAATATATGCATCACCAGTATAAAATTGTGTAATGTAAGCAGAGCCATTTGAAAACTCCATACTTCCAAGTAATAAACTCTCTAAAATAATAGTATCCATCCCTAACATATTAGATAAGCTTGCAACTAGAGCATTAAATAACGCCAAGTTTTTGATGATACTAATAAGCATAGAGAAAAATATAATAAATCCACCAACATATACAATAGTATCCATACCACCTTGAACCGAATCTGTAAATGCAGTTACAAAAGCAGGTGACTGTGAATACTCTTTATTGGATGAATTAACTGTAACTGGAGAGTATGTACTATAAAAACGAGATAACACTAATATAATAAGTGCAGATAAAATATGTACAATAACTAAAAAATAGCCAAGTCTAACATCTTGCAACATAAGAGTGCCAACTGTACCTATAATAAACAGTGGGCCTGTATTATTTGAAAAACATAAAGTTTTTTGTGCTTCTAATGTAGAAATGTTAGGTTGTTGCAATAGCTGATTAGTAAGCTTAGCCCCCGTTGGTGAACCACCGATGGAGCCTAGTACAAACGTAATTAAACTGCTACCAGACACTCCAAATACTGCATTAGAAAATTTGCCAATATATTGTTCCAGCTTAAAAATAAGTCCTAACTTAAATAGTAACTGCGACAATATAATGAACGGAAGTAATGTAGGCAATACTTTATTAAACCAAAGTAACAAGCCAGCAGTTGCCCCGTTTATGCTGACTTGAGGTTCTATTAAAGTATAAGCCATCAATAATAAAATTAAAACTGTAGACATTATACCACCCCTATAAAATAAATTGTTCTCTAAATTGTATGACAAGCTATAATAAAAAATAACAGCGTAGTTTTTAAGCTATAATAAAAAAATAATGCTAGCGTTATATTAATATTAAAGATTGGGTATAATCTTGATTATATAGGTTAGGTGAACTCCGTAACAGTTGATATAAGTTAGTTGCAAAAATATCTGTTGAACTATAAGGCTTGCTAGTTAGTACCGGTAAGTCAGCTTTTGAGCTAAGTAAAGAAAGTAGCCTAATTGACTTTTGACGACAACCTAAAACCCTAATATACGTGACAGTAGGTGGAGCTGTTATTCCTAAGAGAATACGCAGTAGTGACCTATAGACAGTAGAGCGGGTATAAGTTTTTGAAGTAAGCATATCAACAAGTTGTGTATATGAAGTGCTATTGCTAAAGTTATTATAAAGTGAATTTACTAATTTTTCAGGCACATCCCAAATATTATAAAGTTCGTGCTTTTTGGTTATAAGAAGTTGATAGTGAAGTAGGTAAAACAGTTTTTCTATATCAGGAAAAGTCTCCACAGCTTCTAATAACTTAAGAGAAGTTGAAGGCATAGCCAGTTTCATGTCACTTTTTTCCCCATTAAGCATTGCTATTCTAAGGGCAGTTGCGGAAGCTATTGATGAATGCACATGAGTATCATGAAAATTAGAAACTTCTCTCTTAATAGGAAACGGAGTAATATTTGACCCTAGTTGGTACAAAGCTTTTATATATTCTATTGCAAGAATATTATTAGGGGAGCTTAGTACCTCTTGTGGGAACTCGCCAAAATTATTAAGAGCTTTATGACGGGCTGTAGGATAACTAAGCCCCATTTTTAAATATGATTTAAGTAGGGCTTTATACTCCGGTGGCTCTTTTGAGAGTACAGAGGCAATACCTGATAAAACCAACAAATTATCTTCCTCACACCCAAAGCATAAGTTGTCTATTATACGAGTATGGTATAGAGTTGTTATAGCGCCTCTAGCAAACGTTTCTGCACTAGCAGTAGCAAACGTTATAGGTAGCTCTATAACTAAATCAACCCCTTGCGATAATGCCATTTTTGTGCGTATAAATTTATCAACAATGCACGGTGTACCTCTCTGTGAAAAATTACCGCTCATTATAGCGATAATATAATCAGACTTTAAATCTCGCTTAATTTTGTTAATTTGATAAAGATGCCCGTTATGAAACGGATTGTATTCAGCTACTATAGCTGTTATATTCATGGGATTCTCCTAATCTGCTTTTATAAATTATAATTTTACAAGTATACAGTATAATTTTAAAGGTTTATAGTAATTATTTCTACAACTTAATATTATAAAAATAAAAAATTTATACTTTTTTTGAATTAATACTTGTATACCCCCTAAAATTTGTTTATAATAGTATACGAGGGTGATTTTATCTCAAAATTAATGAAATTGAAAGGGGTTTTCCAACAAATGTCGTTTTTACAAACAATTAAAGAGCGTGCTAAAAGCTCTATAAAAACAATCGTACTACCAGAATCTTATGATATTCGTACTTTAGAGGCTACTCAAACTGTATTAAAAGAGGGGCTGGCTAATTTAATTCTTATTGGGGATGAGAGTAAAATTGCTCAAGATGCCAAAGACCTTGATATTGCTGATGCTACAGTAGTTAATCCAGCTACTTTTGATAAAATAGATGAGTATGCAAATGCATTGTATGAACTTAGAAAATCTAAGGGTATGACTTTAGAGCAGGCTAAAGAATTACTTATTAAAGATTCACTATTTTTAGGGGTAATGATGGTTAAGATGGGTCTTGCAGACGGTATGGTAGCGGGTGCTGCTAATGCAACTGCAGCAGTATTACGTCCATCACTTCAAATCCTTAAAACTGCACCTAATACTAAAATTGTATCAGGATTTTTCTTGATGGTAGTACCAGATTGTGAGTACGGCGCAGATGGAGTTTTTGTATTTGGTGATTGTGGTCTTAACCAAAGCCCTAATTCCGAAGAGCTTGCAGCAATCGCACAAAGCTCAGCAAAAAGTTTTAAACAATTAACTGGCAAAGAGCCAATTATAGCTATGCTTTCTCACTCTACTCATGGCAGTGCCAAACATGCAGAAGTAGATAAAATGGTGGAAGCAACTAGACTTGCAAAAGAATTAGAGCCAAATCTTAAAATTGAAGGGGAATTACAGGCTGATGCAGCAATCGTTCCAGCTATTGGTAAGTTTAAAGCGCCTGATAGTAAATATGCAGGTGAAGCTAACGTATTAGTATTCCCAGATTTAGATGCAGGTAACATTGCATACAAGTTAGTTCAAAGATTGGCTAAAGCAGAAGCTTATGGTCCTTTAACTCAAGGGATTGCAAAACCAGTTAACGATTTATCCCGTGGATGTAGCTCGGATGATATCGTAGGGGTTATAGCTGTAACTGCTGTTCAAGCACAAGAAGTTTAATAAATTACAAATTACAAGGAGCGTAAAATAATGAAAGTATTAGTAGTAAACTGTGGAAGTTCATCATTAAAGTACCAACTTTTAGATATGAAAGATGAGAGCGTAATTGCAAAAGGTATTTGTGAAAGAATAGGAATTGATGGTTCATTTATTAAGCATACTACAGTGGGTAAAGAGTCTGCTAAAGTAGAAGTAGATTTCCCAGACCATAAAGTAGCTCTACAAAAAATGGTAGAGATGTTAACAACAGGTGATACAAAATGTGTTAAGTCAGTTGATGAGATTGGAGCAGTGGGACACCGTGTTGTTCATGGTGGAGAGAAATTTAGTGATTCAGTTATTATCACTCCAGAAGTGGAAGAAGCTATTAAATTATGTAGTGAACTTGCACCGCTACACAACCCAGCTAACTTAATCGGTATTGATGCTTGTCGTGAGCTTATGCCTAAAACTCCTATGGTGGCTGTATTTGATACTGCATTCCACCAAACAATGCCGCCAGAAGCTTATATGTATGCTATTCCACGCGAGTATTACGAAAAATATGGTATCCGTAGATATGGTTTCCACGGAACTTCTCATAAATATGTTGCGCAAAGAGCTGCAGTCATGTTAGGTAAACCAATTGAAGAGACTAAAATTATTGTTTGTCACCTTGGGAATGGGGCTTCAGTATGTGCTATTGATGGTGGTAAATCGATAGAAACTTCAATGGGACTTACTCCATTACAAGGCCTTGCAATGGGAACAAGAAGTGGAGATATTGACCCAGCTATTATTCCGTTTATTATGGAAAAAGAAGGTCTTACAGCTAAAGAAGTAGATAACATTTTAAATAAAAAATCAGGAGTACTGGCATTATCAGGAATTGGTAGTGACTTTAGAGAGATTGAAGAAGGTGTGCTTGAAGGGAATGAAGAGTGCCGTTTAACTATGGACGTATTCCAACACCGTTTAGTGTCTTATATCGGTTCTTATGCAGCATTAATGGGTGGTGTGGATGCTATTTGTTTCGCTGGTGGTTTAGGTGAAAATAATGCTATTATGAGAGCAGAGCTTGCTGATATGCTAGGTTGGTTTGGTGTAGAGCTTGATGAAGAGAAAAACAAATGTCGTGGAGAAGAGCGTGACTTATCAAAAGATACTGCAAAAGTTCGTATGCTTTTAATTCCTACAAACGAGGAAGTTATGATTGCAAGAGATGCAGATAAATTAGTTACTGAGCAACTTAACAAAAGATAATTTTTCCTTTTATTGGACTAAATAAAGTTTAGCTATTATTACGTATATATTCATTAATAGATGTACTAAATAGGACGTTGACAAACGTTAGTTTTATAGGTATAATGTCTAATAGTGCTTAACCTATTGGAGTGATTATATATGCAATTAAATATTCAAACACTTATTAATGAGCCTGAAGTGGAGTTTGATGAAACTGTAGAGGTGGATTTAAAGGATGCCAATTTAGGCTCTGAACAAACTACTTACCCAGCTAGAGTTTATGGTAAAATCACTCGTCTTGGTAATAATTATATTGTAAGAGGAGCTGTTGATACTACTGTTAAACTAATATGTGGTAGATGTTTAGATGAGGTGGATTATAATATCCATGCTAACTTATTTAATGAGTTTTCATCAGATTTAACCTATTGTGAAGACGAAGTCATACTAGTTAAAGGTACTATTATTGACTTATCAGATAGTATTTTAGAGGCTATATTGTTAGAGTTGCCATTTGGGTTTGTTTGTAACGAAGATTGTCTAGGTATATGCAAAGTGTGTGGCACTAATAGAAATATAGATCAATGCGACTGTAATCAGTCAGTAATTGACTTAAGACTAGAGCAATTTAAGGATATTTTTTCGGAGGTGTGAAATATGGCAGTACCAAAAAGGAAAACGTCGAAGGCTAGGAGAAATTCTCGTAAAGCTAACTGGAAACTTTCTCCTCTTAATTTAACTAAATGCACAAAATGTGGGGAGCTTATGATGCCACACCGCGTTTGTAAGGTGTGCGGTTCTTATGCAGGGCGTGAAGTTATTAAAGTTGATTAATTGATAAAGGCAGCTTAGGCTGTCTTTTTGTATATCAAAATTATTGGGTTATGCACTAATCAATCATTCTAGGGATAGTAAAAAGAGGTGTAATTATGAAAATTGCAATTGATGCTATGGGTGGAGATTATGCGCCGGTAGAACTAATTAAAGGTTGTATAAAGGCTGCTAAGACTGCTGAGGCAGAGTTAGTGCTAATTGGGCAAGAGGAAGCTATTAAAACCGAGTTAAAAAAATATGAGTATGACCGAAGTAAAATTAAAATATTAAATGCAAATGGCGTAATCACGATGGATGATTCATTTTCAGCAGTGCGAACTAAGAAGGATTCATCTATGGTAGTTGGACTAAATCTAGTAAAAGACGGTAAAGTGGACGCTTTTATTTCAGCAGGAAATTCTGGGGCATTAGTGGCGGGAGCTACTACAATTGTTGGCAGGCTAAAAGGTGTATCACGGCCAGCTCTTACGCCTTTAATACCTACTAAGAAAGGTTATTCTCTATTAATTGATGCAGGGGCTAATGTGGATGCTAAGCCTGAATTTTTACATCATTTTGCTAAAATAGGTTCGGTATATATGCAAGCATGCTTAGGTATACAAAATCCTAAAGTTGGTTTGATTAATATAGGAACTGAGGTTGAAAAAGGCAATAAACTTACTAAAGAGACGTATCCGCTATTACAAGAAGATAGCGATATAAATTTTATTGGCAATATAGAGGCTCGTGAAATTCCGGAGGGAGAAGCCGATGTATTGGTGTGTGATGCTTTTGTAGGTAATGTAATATTGAAGTTTATGGAAGGCTTTGGTAACTGGGTATTTTCTATGGTTAAGTTTGAATTTACGCGTAATATAGCTACTAAAGTTGCAGCGTTACTTATGAAAAAGGGTGTAGGTAATATAAAAAAGAAATTTTACTATAATGATCAGGGTGGTGCGCCACTTTTAGGTATTAAAGGAATAGTAATAAAAATTCATGGAAATTCTAAAGATACTGAGATGGCAAGTGCTATTTTGCAGGCTGAAGGGTTTGTGAGAAATAAGCTTATAGAAAAAATTAGTGAAAAATTTGTTAATCTAAAATAAATTTAATGCAAAATTTTAACAGTTATGGTATATACTAATAATAAACAGGTGATTTGATGATAATTAACACTGTAAAATTTATTATTAGTAACCATTTACATGCTAGCGAGTATAAAATACATGCAGACACGCAGTTTTTAAAAGACCTTAATGCTGACTCATTGGATATACTAGAAGTAGTGATGGCTGTTGAAGCTGAGTTCAATATAGAGATTGACTCAAGAGATATTGGAAAGATTAAAACGGTTGGGGATTTGTGTAAATGTATTAGCGCCTTAACAGGGCTTGTATAGTTAGTAAAATGCATCAAAATTGTGCTTAGTACACTATTTTTGACCCAGTTGTCAAAAATAGTGTTATAAATATAAAAGAAAAAGAGGGATGTAAATGACACGCGAACAATCATTAGAAGAATTTCAGAACAAAATTGACTATACCTTTATTGACCCAGACTTAATAGACATAGCTCTAACTCATAGCTCTTACGCTAATGAACATAAGGACAAGCAGGTTAAGGACAATGAAAGATTAGAATTTTTAGGCGATGCGATTTTGGATCTTATAGTAAGTGAATATTTGTTTAAAAAGTACCCGAGTTTGCAAGAGGGGGACTTATCTAAATTAAGGGCGAGTATTGTGTGTGAGGCATCTCTAGCTGAGACTGGTAAGGATTTAGGCATAGGTGACTATATACTTCTTGGCAAAGGCGAGGAGATGAATGGTGGTAAGACGCGATTATCGATTGTGGCTGATGCGTTTGAGGCAATTACGGGAGCTATGTTTATAGACGGAAATTTTGATGAGGTTAGGAAATTCCTTACTAATACTCTGATTGCTTCTGTGAAGGATATAGCAGCAGAGGACCTTTATTCTGATTATAAAACTATATTGCAAATAGAGGTTCAAAAGGGTAGTAGTAATGTGCCGGTTTATAATGTAATTGATGCAACGGGGCCTGACCATGATAAGGTTTTTGTGGTTGAAGTGGTGCAAGATGGTAAGGTTATAGGTAAAGGCAAAGGCAAGAGTAAACGAGAAGCTGAGCAAAATGCTGCGCATGTGGCACTTAAGGTAATTGGCGAGGATATTCATGTATTTAGATAAGGTGGAGCTGCATGGGTTTAAGTCGTTTGGAGATAGAGTTAAACTTAATATTCCTAAGGGAATTACTGCAGTGATAGGTCCTAATGGTAGCGGTAAAAGTAATGTTGCCGATGCTATTAGATGGGTGCTAGGAGAGCAGAGTGCTAAGCTATTGCGCGGAGCAAAGATGGAAGATGTTATATTTGCTGGTACTGAAGCCCGTAAGCCTTTAGGATATGCAGAGGTTTCTTTGTATATCCTAAATGATGATGAGAGCTTGGGGATTGCTTTTAAAGAGATTGTAGTTAAGCGTCGTATATATCGTTCTGGTGAAAGTGAATATTTTTTAAATAATTCGCCTTGTCGCTTAAGAGATATTCAAGAGTTATTTATGGATACTGGCGTGGGTAAAGAGGGGTATTCTATAATTGGCCAGGGACAAATTGATAAGGTGCTAAGCTCTAAGCCAGATGATAGACGCAATTTATTTGAAGAAGCAGCGGGCATATATAAATATAAAATTAAAAGGTTGGAAGCTGAAAAGAAGTTAGTTAAAGAGCAAGAAAATATTGCACGTGTAAATGATATTATATTAGAAATTGAAACTAGGCTGGAGCCTTTAGAAGCTGAGGCTGCAAAAACTAAGCAGTATCTGGAGTATAGAGATACCATTAGAAAAATTGATATTAATTTATTTATTGAGGAGACTAGACGTTTAGATTTAGAGCTTAGTAACTTGGATATAACTAGTGATAATTTAAATTCTGAATATAAACAGCAACTAGATTTTAAAGAAGCTTTAACCCAGAAAGAATACCATATAAAAAATAAACTTATGGCTCTTCGACATCAAGTCGAAGAAGCCTCCAATAATATTTTAGAGTTAGAGAAGTTAAAAGCGCAAAAGTTATCAGATATTAAAGTGAATGAAGAAAAGGTTAATACTGCTAGGACTTTTATGAAGCAGTTAGAATCTGATGCAAATAAAAGAGCTAAATATATAGTTGAGGCGCAAAATGAGATTATTGAGTTAAATTGTAAAATAGAAAAGCTGAAGTTAGAGCATACTACTACCGAGCAATTGTTGGCGGAAGAATCCCAAAAGTTAGAGGATTTTAAATTATCTCATAAAAATCAGAAGGTTGAGTTAGAACGAGTTAAGCATGATATTTTTAATAAGCTTCGTGAGATTGATATTTTAAAATCTGATATCGAAAAAAATTTGACTTTAGATGATAATTTATCTAGTCGTTATGATGTTGTTAAGGCTAGTGTGGCGAAATTAAATAATGATATTAGTCACCAGGAAATTGCGCTACGTGCTGTTTTGCATGAAAAAGTTCACTTGGATGAATGCTTAATTAAGAATAATATAGATTTTTATGATGCTACTATAATTAAAGGTGAATTAGAAAAAGAGTTTAAAGATATTGAGGATGAGTATAACAGTAGCGTTATTAATAAAGAAGATACGCAGCGTAAGTTAAAATGGTTAAAGCAAGTTAAAAATGATTATGAGGGATACTATCAAAGTGTAAAGAAAGTATTAAAATTAAATCAGCCAGGACTTAGGGGTATTGTGGCTGATTTGATTGAAGTAGAAGTAAAATATGAAATTGCAATTTTGACTGCATTAGGGGCAGGTATGCAAAATATTGTGGCTAATACTGAGAGTGATGCAAAACAAACAATTGATATTATGAAAAAAAGAGGTATTGCAAAGGTAACATTTTTGCCTATAGATACAATAAGGCCAGCTACTTTGCCACGTGAATATGATGAATTATCTAAACAATCTGGTTTTTTGGGGCTAGGTAGTGAGGTAGTTAGGTGTCAAGTTGAGTTTAGAGATATAGTATCATATTTGCTTGGGAAAGTTGTAGTGGTTGATACAATGGATAGTGGGTCAAAAATTGCTAAACTCTTTCACTATAGATATAGGATTGTGACGTTAGACGGTGAGAGCTTTAATGTAGGTGGTTCATTAAGCGGTGGTAGTAATAAAACTGCTACTAATAATATTTTTTCACGTTCTCGGGAGCTTAAAGAGTGCGAGTCTAAGTTGCAATTATATAATAAAACTATAGTTACTTTATTAGATAAAAAGGATGTATTGAGTGAAAGGTTAAATGTTTTTAATATAAAATGGAATGAGTTGTCTACCATTAAGGAAAATGCACAGTCTAGGTTATTAGAGTTAGCTTCTGAAGAGAAGTTACTGTTAGATAAGTTGGAATTTAATAAAAATAATCAGCTACAATTGGTTAATGAACGTAATTCTATTGAAGAGGATAGAGAAGAGATAGATTTATTGATTGAGGAAACTAAAGGTAGAGAAATAGAGCTTAGAAAGCAAGTTGAGCAAGCGCAAGAGGAGTCGTTTTGCCTTGAGCAAAGGGCTAAGGACTTTGATAAAGAGCTTGAAAATTTTTCAGCGATTATTACACAGTTTAAGTTAGATATTGTTAAGTCTGAGCAGGCTATGGAACATGCTAAGCAGTCTATTGAAGCTTTGGCTAAGCAGTTAGAAGAGGCTAAAGGGCAAGATAAAGATTTGTTGGAGAAGTATTTGTCGGATGAGAGAGAATATACACTAGCTATTGAGTTTATATATAATGAATTGGAGAGCTTAGAGTTAGATTTACGCCATAAGGTAGAGTGTAAAGTGTCTTTGGAAGAGGAGATAAATACTATTTATAATGAAGAAGATACGGAGCAGTTAATTGCTGTAAATGAAAGAATAAGTAATTTGGAGAAGGAGTCTATTAGGCTTGAGGGGCGTTCACAAGCTATACTAGATGAGAAGCATAGAATTAATCAGCATATTTGGGATGAGTATGAGTTAACTGCAGGGGCTTGTACTTTGTTTGAGGAGCATTTGGAGTCTATTGCTAAGATGAAAAGTACTCAAGATGGTTTACGTGCACAAATCAAACTGTTAGGTAATGTTAATGTAAATGCGATTGATGAGTTTAAGCAAGTATCAGATAGGCATAATTTTTTAGTTACGCAGAAAACGGATATTCTTAATGCCCAGCAGATGTTACAACAGTTGGTTGAGACTTTAACTAATGAGATGAATACTATATTTAAAGAGCAATTTAAGCATATTGCAAAGAATTTTAGCGATATATTCCAAGAGTTGTTTGGTGGGGGTAGTGCGTTTTTAAAATTAACTGATGAGGATAATGTGTTAGAGTCGGGAATTGAGATGATTGTTAAACCGCCAGGGAAGAAGCTTCAAAATATGATGTTGCTTTCAGGTGGCGAAAGAGCGTTGACTGCTATTGCGCTATTGTTTGGGATTTTAAAGTTAAAGCCATCGCCTTTTTGTGTATTAGATGAAATTGAAGCTGCTTTAGACGACGCTAACGTTATAAGATTTGTAACTTATTTAAAAGGCCTATCTACTTCAACTCAGTTTATTGTAATTACTCATAGGAAGGGTACTATGGAAAATGCAGATACTCTATATGGCGTGACACAGCAGGAGCAAGGTATATCTACCGTTTTAGGTATTAGTTTTGATGATGCTAATAAATATCTTGAAAAGTGATTAGCACGGTTTTAGCGGTATGTTAAAAATTAATGAGAGGAAGAATACAATGTCTTTTTTTAAAAAACTATTTGGTGGTAATAAAAAACGTGAAGAAGAAGAGAGAATTAAAGAAGAAAGGCGTAAGGAAGAGGAGCGTCAATGGAATCATAAGCTTGAGCAGGAACGTATAGAGCTTGAGAATGAACAGCGTATTGAAAGGGAGCGAGTTGAAAAGGAACAGGAGCTGAAACAAAAGCTTTTAGAGCAGCAAGCGAAAAATGATGATGAGGAGTTAAGTGGGTCTTTAAAAAATCCATCTAAAGAGGATGAAGAGGAGCAGATTAAGCGTGAGATTGAAGAGGAAGCTGCTTTACTAAAAGCACATTCTAAAAAGCCTTTTGCGAGTGACCCTAAGTTTAATGAAATAGTAGAAAATCAACCTGAATTAGCTGAAACACCAGCTATTGATAAGGAGATATTAGAGCAGCAGGAGAAGGAATTAGAGGCTGAACCAGATCCAGAGCCGTCTAAAGAGTATTTTAAGCCAACAGAGCAGGGGCAGCCGGTGGAGCAGGAGTTTATTTCACATGGTACTGCTATGGAACAGCATAAGTTAGAGGAGCAATATCATACTGAGCAGGGCCAACCAGCACCAGTTGATGCTACTGTAGTTGAGGGAGATGACCAGTCAGGTCAAGATGTTGGTAATTTAGATTATAAGGATAGTGGCGAGGATGATGAAAGCTTAAAAAAGTCACTTAAACACGGGAAGGAGGGGGAGATAAAGAGTAGAGCGGTTCAAGTGGACCAAGATATAACGGAGCCTGATGATGTAACAGATTTTAAGGAACCTAAGAGTAAATTGGAGCCTCTAAATACAGCGCGTGCTATAGCACAACAAATTAAGCAAAAACGAGGTCTTAAAGCTCAGCAGCTTAAGGAGAAGCAGGAGTTACAAGCTAACAGTCAAAACGAGCAAGAGCAGCTTAAGCAAGATGATGAGAAGCTTAAACAAGACGAAGAGCAGCGTATTAAGGAAGAACAGAAGCGTAAACTGGACGAAGAGCAGCGTAAGCTGGACGAAGAGCAACATATTAAGGAAGAAGAGAAGCGTAAACAAGACGAAGAGAAGCGTATAAAAGACGAAGAGAAGCGTATTAAGGACGAAGAAAAGCGTAAGCAGAAAGAAGAGCAACGTAAGCTGAAAGAAGAAGAGAAACGTAAGCAAGATGAAGAGAAACGTAAGCAAGAAGAACAGAAACGTAAGCAAGATGAAGAGAAGCGTAAGCAAGATGAAGAGCAGCGTATTAAGGACGAAGAGAAACGTAAGCAAGATGAAGAAGAGAAGCTTAAGCAAGACGAAGAACAACGTCAACTAGATGAAGCAGAACGTATTAGGCTTTTTGAAGAAGAGTATGAAAGACAACGATTAGAAACTCAACGTAAAATTGAAGAGGAACGCCAAAAAGTTTTTGCGGTGCAATATCAAGAAGCTGAAGAGGAAATTAAGCGTCAAGAAGAAGAGACTCGTTTAGCGAGAGAAGATGAAGAGCGACGTAGGCTTATTGAAGAGGAACGAATAAGGTTAGAAAGAGAAGAGCAAGAGCGTTTAGAACAAGAACGAATTGGTATGTTTACTAAGTTAATGAATGGGCTTAGTAAGACTCGCGATAATATTCTTAGTGGTGTTGAGGATGTTCTTTCTAGATTTAAGAAAATCGATGAGGAGCTATATGAGGAGCTAGAAGAGGTGTTGATAATGGCCGATTTTGGTGTGGAAACATCAGGCCGAATTTTAGACGAACTTAAAGAAATTGTAAAAGAACGAAAAATTGTTGACCCAGAGGATTTAAAAGGAGCGCTGCAAGAAATTATTACAGGTATTCTTACAAGCCAAGAAGTGACTCCTATTATTGTGGATGATAAGCCGAATGTAGTTTTAGTTATTGGAGTAAATGGAGTAGGTAAAACTACTACTATAGGTAAATTGTCGCATCAATTAAATAGCAAAGGTAAGAAGGTTATTGTAGCAGCAGCTGATACGTTTAGAGCGGCTGCGATTGAGCAGTTACAAATTTGGGCACAGCGCGCACAGGTTGATTTAATTAAGCATGATGAGGGTTCTGACCCAGCGTCAGTAGTGTTTGATGCGATTGCAGCAGCAAAGGCGCGTAAAGCAGATGTATTAATTTGTGATACAGCAGGGCGATTGCAGAATAAGGTAAACTTGATGAAAGAATTGGAGAAGATTTCGCGTATTATTGAGAGAGAATATCCAGAAGCTCATAAAGAAGTTTTAATAGTTTTGGACGCAACTACTGGACAAAATGCGCTATCTCAAGTTAAAATATTTAAAGAAGTTGCAAAAGTAGATGGGATAATATTAACTAAATTAGATGGAACTGCTAAAGGTGGGGCTATTGTGGGTATTTGCTCAAGTTTAAATGTGCCAGTGAAATACATTGGTGTTGGAGAGACTATTGAGGATTTACAGGTATTTGATGCACAGGCGTTTGCAAAAGCATTGTTTTTACAACATGTACCTAAGCAAGTTGATAGTGAAGAAGTGACTGTGGATGAAGAGGTTGTAGACGAAGTTGTAGGCGATGGCGTTGTAGATAAAGATGTTGTGGATGAAGAGGTTGTAGACGAAGTTGTAGGCGATGGCGTTGTAGATAAAGATGTTGTGGATGAAGAGGTTGTAGACGAAGATGTTGTAGATAAAGATGTTGTAGACGAAGAAGTTGTAGATAAAGAAGTT
>MDJM01000055.1 GCA_001994995.1 Candidatus Parepulonipiscium sp. PG-Nuni2H_MBin01
GGAGCAGATTATGCGTGTTGACTTCACAGAAGTAATTAGGTATCACATTGAAAAAGGTGCTGACATTACTATGATGTGCAAAGACTTAGGTAGCGAAGATGTCAGAGGTTATGGCGTAGTTGATTTAAATCAAGAAAATAGGGTAATTGATTTTGAAGAAAAACCTCTTGAGTCACAAAGTTCTATCGTTTCTTTAGGTGTATATGTAATTGGTAGACAATTGTTAATTCAACTTTTAGAAGAACTTCACAAAGAAGGTCGCCATAACATAGTTTCTGACATTATTGTGCGTTATAGAAAAAAATTAAAAATTTATGGTTATGAATTTAATGGTTATTGGAAAGCTATAAAAGATGTTAACGCTTTATACCAAGCCAACATGGACTTCTTAGATACTACTACACGTAATGAGTTATTTGAAAATGGTTACGTATACACAAAATCTAAAGATGATCCACCTGTTAAATACAGCTTAGGATGCGAAGTTAATAACAGCATCTTAAATGGTGGAGATATAGTAAATGGCGTAGTGGAAAACTCTGTACTATCACGTAAAGTGTTTGTAGGAGAAGGCGCAGTTATTAAAAATTCTATCATAATGGAAGGCTGTACTATTGGTAAAGGTGCAGTTATTGAAAATGCAATTTTAGATAAAGCTGTTTACGTTGGCGATGGGCAAAAAGTTATTGGCGAAGCTAACGATGTTAAAGTTTTAGGTAAAGGCGCAATTGTTTAATACAAAGTGAGAACCCCCTGTAACAAGGTGGTTCTTTTTTTTATGTTAAAAAAATTATATATAAGCGCGTTAAATGTAAAGTGAAGGCTAATGTCGAATAAAGTTGTTAATAAATTTCCCTATATTTGTAAAAAATGCTTGATATTATTGTAAAAAACATGTATAATATTTGTATTGTTAGTTTTAGTCAATTACTAACTTAAATTTATAACATCTATGCCACATAATTAAAAACAGGAGGATTTTGCTAATGGAAATAACAGATATCAGGGTCAGGAAAATCAATAAAGATGGAAAAATGAAAGCAGTAGTATCAGTAACTTTTGATAATGAATTTGTAGTGCATGACATCAAAGTTATTGAAGGAGATAAAGGCAGATTTATTGCTATGCCAAGCCGTAAAACTTTAGATGGTGAATTTAGAGACATTGCTCACCCAATTAATTCAGACACCCGTGACCGTATTCAAAAAACTGTATTAGAAAAGTATGAAATGGTGCTTTTAACTGAAGATGATTCAGCGGACGAAGTTGCTGTATTCGAGCAAGACTAATTCTACATAGAGCTGTCACATAATGGTGTAACAGCTCTTATTTAATTTTTAGAAAATTTAGGCTTGACATAATTAATGTAGTGGTATATGCTTGTATTTCTTATATATATAACTAATTTAAAATCTTCCCATTTAATAATGACTAATTTTTTTGATTTTTGCACACTCTAACCCTATATATTAATTTTTATTGCATAAAAACAACTCAGTAAAATAAATATAAAATAAGAAAACAAATAAGGTGGTGCAATAAATGAAAATTAAAGCAGTTATATTAGGGGCTGGTCAAGGGACTAGAATGAAATCAAGCAAACCTAAAGTATTACATCAGCTGTTTAGTAAACCCTTGATTGAGTATCCAATTTTGGCTGTGCAAGGTGCTGGAGCCGAAGAGATTTGTGTGATTGTGGGGCATAAAGCAGAGGAAGTTCAAAAAGAAGTTGGCAGTAAAGCTAGTTATAGATTGCAAACTGAGCAACTAGGAACAGGGCATGCTGTGATGCAAGCTCTTGATTTTATTGAAGATGAGGGTCATACTATAGTACTTTATGGAGATACACCGTTAATTACAGCTAAAACCCTATCTAATATGAAAAACTATCATCTTGAAAACGATTATAGCGGTACCGTGTTATCTGCTATTGTGGATGATCCAACAGGATACGGACGTATAATTAAAGATGTACATGGTTCATTTTTAGGAATTGTCGAACAAAAAGATGCAAGTAAAGATGAGCTGCTAATAAATGAAATTAATGGTGGAATGTACATTTTTAAGTCTGCTTTATTAAAAGATGCTTTGTCTAAACTAACTAATAACAATGCACAAAATGAATATTATTTTACTGATGTAATTGATATTATTAGAAATAATGGCGGTAAAATTGCTACTTATATTGCACAAGATAGTGAAGAAATTTTAGGTGTAAATTCTAAAATACAGTTAGCACAAGCGACTAACATTATGAAACATAGAATTAACACTAATCATATGGAAAATGGAGTTATTATTATTGACCCTGACCAAACCTATATTGAGCCAGAGGTAGTAATTGGTTCAGATACTACAATAGAGCCAGGATGTATGCTAAAAGGCGCAACAGAGATTGGTGAGGAATGCGTAATTGGATACAATTCTAAAATATCTAATAGTATAATTTTATCTTATACCCACATTGAAAGTAGTGTTATTCTTGATAGTAAAGTGGGCGAGCATACTCATGTAGGGCCATTTGCGTATATTAGGCCAAACAGTACAATTGGCTCTTATGTAAAAGTAGGGGACTTTGTAGAGATTAAAAATGCTACACTGGGTGATAATACTAAAGTGTCGCATTTAACTTATATCGGGGATGCAGATGTAGGTAAAAATGTTAACTTTGGGTGTGGCACTGTAGTTGTAAATTATGATGGAAAGAATAAGCACCGTTCTACGATAGAAGACAACGCATTTATTGGCTGTAACACTAACCTAGTTTCGCCAGTAACAGTAGAAGCTAATGCCTATACTGCGGCTGGTTCTACAATTACTAAAAATGTTCCTGAAAATGCGTTAGGGGTAGCTCGAGCTAAGCAAATTAATGTAGAAGATTGGGTAACACGCAAAGGTAGATAGGCTATCGCTTGCATTGAAGATTGTTATATGCTACAATGTTTTCTATTAACGCATTTATTATACCAAGGAGGCTTTAACTTAAATGATTAGAAATTATACAGATATCAAAGTATTTACGGGTAATGCACACCCTGAACTTGCGATGCAAATAGCTAAGGAGCTTGGCATTAGTCTTGGAAAGTCAGAGATAACATCGTTTAGTGATAGTGAAACTTCTCTTAAAATAGATGAGAAAGTACGTGGTACAGACGTTTTTATTATACAACCAACTTCTCATCCTGCAAACGAACATATTATGGAAATTCTTATTATGATTGATGCTATGAAACGCGCTTCAGCAGGTCGTATAACTGCTGTAATTCCTTATTATGGATATGCAAGACAGGATAGGAAAACCCGTGCGCGTGACCCGATTAGCTCGAAGTTGGTGGCTGATTTACTTCAGGTAGCGGGGGCGGATAGAATTTTGACTATGGATTTACATTGTACTCAGATTCAAGGGTTCTTTGATATTCCTGTTGACCATCTAGTTGGTATGCCACTGCTTACTAAGTATTATAGTGATAAGTTTGAAAGTAACCTTGGCAATGTTGTAGCTGTTTCTCCTGACCTTGGTAGTGTTGGGCGTGTTCGTGCGTTTGCCACTAAGTTAGATGTGCCTCTTGCAATTATTGATAAAAGGCGGCCTACTGCTAATGTGTCTGAGGTTATGAATATTATTGGTGATGTTAAAGGTAAACAAGTTATTCTTATTGATGATATGATAGACACTGCAGGTACTATTTGCAATGCGGCGCAAGCTCTTAAGGATAGAGGAGCCGAGTCTATTTTAGCGTGTGGAACTCACGCGGTTTTATCCGGCCCTGCAATTGAGAGAATTGCTAATTCATGTATTGAGGAGTTAGTTTTATTAGATACAATTGCTATTCCAGAAGCTAAGAGATTAGAGAAGTTTAATATTATTGCTGTAGCACCTATTTTTGCTGATGCTATACGACGTATTCATGAAGACTTGTCAGTTTCTAAATTATTTGTCTAGATACCCAGTGAAGAGTATTATAGTTAAAGCTATAATACTTTTTTTAATTAGCTATATCAGCATAAAAACTTATTCTGGCATTTTATGATAAAAACACACAGAACTCACTATCTTTAAGTATAATAAAGGTCGGGCTGTTAATATGAAACTGGAGGCGTACGGTCCGGAAATCCCTTCGACACTTGGATATTCATTATTAGGGCAGGCAGGAGATTCCTTATACATTCACAAGACCCAACTAATTTTAAGGAGAATTAAACCATGAAATTGATTATAGGACTGGGTAATCCCGGATTAAAATATTTAGGTACAAGGCATAACGTAGGGTTCGACGCAGTAGACTACGTTGCACACCATTGTAACATCACAATAGATAGGAGTA
>MDJM01000056.1 GCA_001994995.1 Candidatus Parepulonipiscium sp. PG-Nuni2H_MBin01
TAACGTAGTAACTTAATACTTAGGCTAATCAACTAAGGCTTTTTCAAGCCCTCACCTCTTAGGTGGGGGTAGTTGACTTAAGTGTGTTATATAAGTCTTCGTAGTTGCTATTTGCAGGTTATCAAAAATCTGTTTAGTATCAAATATACAACCATAATAGCTACCTATTAGATTAGTTATTTCAGATTTTCCAAAGCGCCTAGGACGTGTTACACAAATATATTTTCGGGTAGTGTTTATTCGGGCGTTTAATATTTCTATTATTTTTGATTTATCTACATAGAGTTCTTCTTTTAATAAGTTACTAAAATTTTTATATGGTACCATTGTATTTAAATACATACTTAACAGCTCCTTTTTATTAAATAATCTCTTTATTCTATTATATCTCAACAATAATATTCATGTTATGAATAAATGCTAAGATATATACAAAATAAAAATTGACACATTAATATGGCGTGTGATATTATGGAGAATGGTTACCAAAAAATACATATATATATAACATTAATTTGGATATATTTAAATTTAAAGGGGGCTGACAATGAAAAAGCAACATGTAATTAAATTAGCAGTAATAGCAGTAGCGGGTTTGGTTCCGATTTATTGTCCACCAGCTAATACAACGCCATTAACAATAATAACTGACACTACAACGCCTATTGTTTCGTGCTCTGCTCAGCTAGACACAGATAATCAGTTTAGTAAAACTATAATGCTACAGGCGGCTAAGCCTAGCGGTGAGGAAATTATTACTCCAATAAATATAAAATGGGATGACGGTTGGTTTGATGTACCAGCAACGAAATATAATGCGGAATTAGCAATAGCATCAGTGGCATTGTCAGGTTCAACGTATCTAGGTGACGCGCCACTTACTGAATTTGGATTTTCTGATATAAAAACGTATGACTCTTATAAATCAACTTCTATGGAAGATAATCATTCGGTTGCGTATACTTTTGGTAAGAAGGATACCGATACGGGTACAATTGTAGCTGTTGTTATTAGAGGCACTTGTACTTATGAGTGGTATAGTAATTTTGAAATAGGCCAAGAAATCAATCATAAAGGATTTGATATAGCTGCTGCTCAGCTTAAGGATAATTTGCTTGAGTATATAGAGGATTTAGATGATGTTAAAATTTTATTTACAGGACATAGCCGAGGCGGAGGGGTTGCTAACTTATTGGCGGCAGAGTTTAGTGAGAGTATGTTAGCGGAGGATATTTATGCGTATACTTTTGCTTCACCAAATGTATCTTTACAAGTTAAGCCTTATGAGAATATTTTTAATATAATTAACCCTCAGGATTTTGTAACTAAGGTGCCCCTAGGGGTTTGGGGTTATAGTCGTAATGGGATTGATTTATTGTTGCCAAGCCGCTCTTATTATGGAGAGTATGATGATTTGTTTGGTGTAACACGTAAGCAGTTTTTTGATTTAACTGGTGAGGATTTTAGTGTTTTAGAAGATCATGGTATTATTTCCGTGGATAGTTTGGTGGATGATATTTATTCGTTATCACCTAGTGTTTGGCATTATTATAATTCTCGCCAGAATGCTAATTTTCCGACTATGTTTGAATGTATGGAGATGCTTGCTAATTATTTGGTAACTGATAACGTTCGTCCTATGCTCGATGCAACTATAAAATACCATTCTTATATTGGTGGTGTATTTAACAAATTATCTAATGCTAGAGTAATACTAACTCATAGTCCAATAACTTATTATAGCTGGATGGTAGCTTTAGAAGATGATATTTCTACTAGTGCTTCATTTGATAGAGTAGTAATTTCGTCACCGGTAGATGTTTATGTATATGATGAATATGAGAATTTGGTAGCTAGCATTGTGGATGAAACTATTGTGGAAAATACTTTAGCAGTTTATGTAGCGGATGGGGTAAAGACTATAGATTTACCTTCTAGCAATCAATATAAGGTTAAGGTGGTGGCGTATAATAAAGGAAGTATGGAGTATACGGTTCATTCCATGACTGCTACAGCAGCGCAGTCTATAGTAGAAGATACGGTTATATTAGAAGGGATTAAGATTGAGAAGGGTGATATTGTGAATGTATCAGATACGTCATTTATAGTTGATGATAAGCTGGCTAGTCAACCCATTTAGCTTAATATTTGGCAATTATGTATAATTTTTCTAGGGATAAATTGAGATTAAATACTAATACTATTACTATTAACTTAATATTATTATGAGGTGATGAAAATGGAATTAAACGCAAAAGAACGTCAAGCACTTGAGAACATTAAGTCAGAAGAAATTTTAGGAATTGACAGATATAAAAAACATGCTGAAGAAGCTCATGACCCTGTGTTAAGAGATTTATTCAACAATATCATAACACAAGAACAACATCACGTTGATTCTATTACACAAGTGTTATCTGGTGGTGATATTCCTAAAGTTGACTGTAACGACTATGATGGTAGAAACTACAACCCACAAGTGACTTATGGTCCAGGCGTAGATTCCCCAGAGAAAACTAACGATTCTTATCTTGCTACTGATTGTATCGCAGCTGAGAAATTAGTTTCTGGTGAGTATAATGATGATGTTTTTGTATTTGGAAACTCTGATATACGTCAATTACTTGCAGATATTCAAATAGAAGAGCAAAATCATGCTGAAATGCTTTATAAATATAAAGTAGCTAACGGTATGGCTGATCCAAACGAGTCAGTTCAATAATACGCTGAAGTCCCGATATTGTGTCGGGACTTTTTTTGTTTGTCCCATTATTTTTTATTAAGAGCTAATATATCGTCTTTCCAATATAATCTAACACGATTTACAGATTTTACAGGTATTAATTTCCCTTTATTAACTAACTCATCCAAATATTGCCTAGAACAACTAAGTAAAGTAGTAGCTTCTGCAGTTGTAATAATTTCCATTTGGATAAACTCCTGTAACCTATCTTTAGTTTGAAATGCGTATCGCATATGTAGACACCTCCTTTTTCTATGTATTTTACCGTAAAGTGGTAATAATTTCAATAGAAATTCAATTAATCTTCACAACGCTTGGGTATACTATTGATAAAATATATTATGGGTGGTGAATAAGTAATGAATATATTAATGATTGAAGATGAGGAAAGGGTTGCGGATATAGTTACGAAATATTTACAAAAGGAAGGGTATAACGTATTTACTTGTTACAACGGAACAGATGGGCTTAATGTATTTTTAAAAGAGAGTATAGAGGTGGTGTTGTTAGATTTAATGTTACCTGATATTCAGGGAGAAGAAATATGTAAGAAGATGCGCGAAGTTTCTAATGTATATATTTTTATGCTAACGGCTAAAGGTACTTTGGATAATAAGGTAGATGGCTTTTCGATGGGTGCTGATGAGTATTTGGTAAAGCCGGTTAGCCCACGAGAATTAGTGGCTAGAGTAAATGCATTAAAAAACAGAAAAGATAGAGAAAGTAATCAGGATATATATAGTTTTGATAAGGGGAATCTAAAGATATATCCAGATGAAAGAGTAGTAAAAGCCTATAATAAGGAAATAAATTTAACGCCTAATGAATTTGATTTGTTGCTACATTTAGCACAGTCGCCAGGAAGAGTTTTTACTAGAGAGCAGCTAATTGATGCTGTTATGGGGCTTGAATTCGATGGGTTTGACCGTACTATAGATGTGCATATTAAGAATTTAAGAAAGAAAATAGAAGCAGATACAAAAAATCCTAAGTTTATTAAAACAGTGACAGGAATTGGGTATAAGTTAGATGGGGATGTGGTATAGAGCGGGGTAGGTGTTTATATGATTTCTTTTAAGAAGCAGATGTTTAGTTTATTTTTGATACTAGGGCTATTTGTTGTAGTGTTAGTAAGTGTTTTCGTTAATACCACTATGCATAGAGAGTTTCAAAAATATGTGGCATCAAATGTAGAGTATATAGCGCGTAATGTGGCAGATAAGATTATGGTAAATTATCATGGTGATTTAGCTATAATGAATTTGGTGGAGGCGGATATTCTTAATGAACTTAGAACTGGAAAATGTGCTATATCAATACTAGATAGAAATAAAGATAAAGTTATAGGCGTTGGTAAAGAAGAGTTAATAGAAGAATTGTACGTTGCACACAAAGATGAATATCCAGTTACACTTGAGGTACTACATAACCTTGAATATGTAGAGACTGATATTCCAATACTTAGTATGCAAACTTCGGAAATTGTAGCATTTGTAAGAACAGGATATTTCCCTAGTTTGTTATTATCAATGGATGAGGTGGGTTTTCAAGATAAAATTAACAGCAGCATTGTGCTTATCGCTTTAGGCACTATAAGTTGTTCAACACTATTTGCGCTGTATTTAACTACTTTATTTTCAAAACCTATTTATGGCATTGTAGAGACAGCGTTAGAGCTATCTAAAGGGAATTATAAAGTAAGATATAATAGGCATAGCAATATTAAGGAAGTGGAAACGCTAAGGCAAAGTATGAATAACTTAGCTCAGCAGCTTGAGGAAGAGGATAATGTAAGGAAGAAATTAATTTCTGATGTATCACATGAAATTCGTACACCTCTTCATATATTACAAAGTAATTTAGAGGCTATGATAGATGGAATTTACCCAACTGATGAAGAACAAATGCAAGCTCTGCATAAAGAAGTAGTTAGATTTAGTAATTTGCTAAGTAACTTAGACAAGCTAAAAGGGATTGAAGAGTCTCGCGTGGAACTTAGTTTGATACCAGTAGGGTTAAATCAGGAGTTACAGGAAGTGTTTAATACGTTTAAAATTCGTGCTTTATCCAAACAATTGGATTTTACATTAAATATGAAGAAATCGGAGCAAGTTGTAGTTAATCTTGATGTTGATGCATTTAAGCAAATAATGACCAACTTGTTATCTAATGCATTTAAGTTTACTGAAGCAGGAGCTATTTCTATTAAAACTGAAGTTAAAGGGAAATTGGTGACAATTGAAATTAAAGATACAGGAATAGGAATTAATCGAGAAGACCAGAAGTATATGTTTGATAGAATGTATAGAGGGGACAAGAGTCGTGAACAATATGAAGGTAGTGGAATTGGTCTTACTATAGTAAAGAAGTTAATAGTGCAGCTAAATGGAGAAATTAAAGTTAGAAGTAGAGAAGGGCATGGTACAACTATGTTAATCCAATTGCCTATTTATCATAATAGTGAAAGACTAAAACTGAAATTTCCCAATGCATAGGCTTGGGATTTTTTTGTAGGTAATCAAACTTACACATGGGAAATTTATGTTGTTCTTAAAAAATGTTGCATAAAAACTAAATTATGGATATACTCTAGTTAGAGGCTTCAAAAATAGTCTCAAAAATTTTATATAGAAGGGTGATTTAGTGAGAAAGAAATTTGGATTAATAGGGCTATTTATGTCATTTGCGTTTAGTAGTGTTGTAATGGCAACAGATGAGCAACAATGGTTAAAAGAGATTGGTTCGTTAAAAGGGGAAATGCAAACTAGAACTCCTTTATTTGTTCAAGATACGGTAGTCTATTTATACGGCTTTGAAGGTGTAGAGTATGTATTTGTAAATGAAATACCATCTATTTATGACATCAGTCATATGAGTAATTCTATTATATCAGCCGTTTGGCCCTCAACGTTAGAATTTGAATTTTCAAATGAACCGGTTTTTCTAGGGGGATTAGAGACTTACGCTTTTAATAGTCCAGACGGTATGTATATTCCAGTAAATTCTTTAGGACAGCTATTTACATTGACAAAAGATGATTTAGGATATACATTAAGTACAAATGAGGTATTTATTGAAATTGAGGGGAATACAGTTACAAATTTAACAGATGAATTAGTTATTATACGTTTTGGTGATGATTTAGTCTATTCGCCAGATGATTGGAAAGTAGAGTATTTATACCCCGGTAATGTTTACAACTTTGTAGATAATATGGAAGAAAAGCATATTTACGAAATGACATCAGCCAATGAGATATTGTATACCATGGACCCGTATTTTATGGATCAGGTTGTAACTCCTAATGAAGCCTACATAGCAGAGCAGCTAGAGATAAAACAAGAAGAAGCGCGAATTGCAGAAGAAGAAAGATTGGCAGAAGAGGCTAGATTAGCCGAAGAGGAGAGACTTGCTGAGGAGGCAAGACTTGCTGAGGAAGCGAGATTAATTGAAGAAGCAAGATTAGCTGAAGAGCTTAAATTAGCTGAAGAGGCAAGACTAGCAGAAGAGGAAAGATTAGCTGAAGAGGCGAAGTTAGCTGCGGCAAAAACTGCTGAAGAGGCAAGGTTAGCTGCTGAAAAGGCGGCTGCTGAAGGAGTGTCAAGTGACCTGTTCCCGGCTTCAATTATTATTGGGACTATGAATTACGCGGTGAATGGATTTAGCTCGGGGGAAAAAGTAGAAGTATACAGCGCAGAAAGTGGCGTGCAATATTTTATTAAAAAGGATGACGGTTCACTAGTAAGCGTTCCATGGTATAGCGTAAGCGTTCCATCTAATCCGGCTGTTGAGCGAACTAATGCGACAAATGAGCAAATAGAAGCGCATATTAATAGTCTGGGAATAACAAGTACTACAAATAACTTGGTATGGACGGACCTTTATAGACAAAGAACGTATGTATTTGAAAAACGCAACGGAAAATGGGCATTAATCCAGAATTTCTTATGCTCAACTGGTAATAACAGTACACCAACACCACGCGGTCTATACCAATTGCAGGCTTATGTATATGCTTTTGGAATGGATAAGGGGTATATGTGTAAATATGCAGTGCAAATCTTCGGAGATTATTTATTCCACTCAACGTTGTTTGATACTACAGGAACTTATGAGTTAGAAGGTAGAGGCGTGTTAGGTAATAGAGCTTCTCTAGGTTGTATTCGATTTTCGGAAGAGGATAGTTATTGGTTCTATAGTAATCTGCCTTTGGGTACAACTGTGTGGATTAATTAATAGCAATATAAAAAGACTCCACTTAAGGTGGAGTTTTTTTTGTGTGGCCGAGATTTAGAATATAAAAAACCACTACAACCTTGTTTAATAAAGCTGTAGTGGTTTTTAAAATATATCTAGTCGCATCGCTGCTGTGTGTTAATCTTATTTAATACGTTCAATAATATCATCCATAACATTAATTAAGTTGATACGATTTTCTTTATTTAATGCGAAAGAATGAGGCTGTGCAAATTCTTCATAGTCATTGTCATAATATTTTCCTGTTTTATCGGCAAATTCGTCTGACACAGCTGCTTTATATAAAATATTGGCACCAAATGCAAGGTCATAGCCTTTTCGGCCATATGCAACTTGAACCATTTTGCTATCTAAAAAAGATTTAGGATTTATAGAAACTACTACAGCATTTTCACCCAAATCTTGTGCAAGTTCCATACCCCACATAATTATAGCTAGTTTACTTTGGGCGTATGCTACATCATGTGATAACTTTGTAGCATTCTTTATAGAATTAAAATCCACATTTGTTTGGGCTGCAGATGATACATTAATAACTCGTCCATTTTTACTTAATATAGGTAGCAATAGTTTAGTTAAAATGTAAGGAGATATAGTATTTACCGCAAATCTAATATCTAAGCCTTCTTGAGTCATAGTATCATCAGCGACAAAAACGCCTGCATTATTAATTATTACATCGATTTTTTCTTGGGAATTTAAAATTTCATGAGCTAAAGTAATGGTATTTTTTATTAAAGATAAGTCTGCTAAATATAATTTAACATCTAAGTCGTTATTTATTATTAATAATTCCTGCTTCACCTTTTTAAGCTTTTCAAGGTTTCTGCCATGAAGTAATAGTTTATATCCGTGTTTTGCAAATATCTTCGCTGTCTCAAGCCCTATCCCATCAGTTGCACCTGTTAGTAAAATTGTTTTGTTCATAAATCCTCCTATATGTTATCTCTTTGATAGCTTGAATTTAATATTTTAGGGTCAATCTTTTGTAACTCTTTATCAATGCGTTCTAGTATTTTATCTTTTTTAGACAACGGTCCATTAATTGCTATTAAATTGTACATATGTCCACCAAAAAAATAAGCGTCATCAAACTCTAAAAGTTCTAATAACAACTTTTCTTCCTCAATTTTTTCAAGTTCTGTACATTCTATAAAGTCACCATCATCTCTCATTTTTTCCAGCGGTGTATCATCAGATATTGAAGTGGTCATAATCGACACTAAATAAGGCGGATAAGTATTTAACAGTTTTGCCGTTTCTCTAATATGAATTTTGCCCTTACCCTTACCTGCCACCCCAAGCATAACTATAGCATCCCAGTCAAATCCTGCCTCTTTTAGTTTAGCAATATTTTCATATGCCTCCTCTTGAGTAAAGCCCTTATTCATCTGCATAATTGCAGGGTCATATGCCGACTCTAAGCCTATATGAAGTTCATTAAACTTTAATGCTCTTAACTTTTTTAAATCTTCTACACTTTTACTTTTTAAACTCTTTATAGAAGCGTAGCATGTAATTGTTTTGATTTCAGGAAAATAAGAGTTAATAAGTTCGCCAATCTTAATTAATTTTTCAGTTGATAATATAAAAGGTTCACCATTTACTAAAAAAATTTTTTCTAACGTCGTATGCGTTTGTTTAAGCTCTTGTAAGTCTTGTTCCACATACTCTAATGGAGAAAGCTTAAATGGGGTTTCTCTATACATAGTACAAAATGAGCATTTATTATGCGAGCAACCTGCTGTTACTTCTAACAATGGCGTATAGCCCTCGATTGGATGTCTATAAACTTGACCTGTATAATGCATAAGTCTGCCTCCTCTTTATAACTATATAAAGAAGCAATCAAATTTAATCGCTTCTTTAAATTAATATATAAATTGTTAGTTAACTTCATCTATTGGAGTTAACTCAATAATATCCCAAATCTCAACTGCACCTTTTGTAGCTTCCGTGTAATTTGCCAGATGAGGGCTTTTTATATGTGCTTGCAAGTCATCTTTATTTGCCCACGATTCCTTTAGTATAAAGCGTGAGTTATCTTTACTATCCTCGAAAAAATTGTAATATTGACATCCTTTTTCTTTTCTTATAGTAGGAATTAATTTAAGGATTTCTTGTTTTACCAAATCTCTGTTCTCTACTTTTGCTTTTACGATAGTTACTAATTGTAATGTGTTCATAATTTAAAGCCTCCTGTAAATATCGCTAAAAAATAAGCAATATGATAGTTGGATAGTCTTCGTTCAATAATTTCCGATTTTGGTAAATCAAGCCGTCATTGTACGATAACTATTACATAATTCATAAATCTTTTGTTATTGTTGGCAATTGTAAATACTTTTATCCTGATAGATAACAGACAAATTTGTCTGTTACCCGCTTATATATTTGCACAATCCAATAGGACTTATTCAATTTTTGGAATATGTAACTGCTCTTTAATAATAGTTTACAAAATTCAGTTAAACCAAAAACAAATATAAAAGTAAAAATATCTGCTATAGGTTGTGCAAATACAATTCCATATTGAATCTTTGCATTTTCTGGTGTAATTAAATCATATGCTATTGCAATAATATTTCCGTTTGGCAAGACTGTAAAATCATGATGCAGAATATACACAATCAAGAAAATTTCCAAACCTTATTGATGGGGCTACAAGAAATTCAGTAATATAATTGGGGCAAAGGACTAAGTCCCTTGCCCCTGAAAACTATGCTTATTAAATATAACGAGTAATTTGTTCTACACTAAGTCTAGGAGTAGGCTTTGGTTCTTCCGCAGGATAGCCATAAGGGATAAGAGCTGCAACTGTTTCGCCATTAGGTAACGCAATAGCTTCAGCAATATTGTCAGAGTCGATAACACCCATAACACAAGTACCTACACCTTGTTCATGCGCAGCTAAACAAAATGTCTGACATGCAATGCCAGCATCAAAGATTTCCCAGTCAGAGCCTTTATCAGTTACATAACCGCCGTTACCAAGACCCATAGCTTTCGCTTTGTCTGCTTCAAATGCTCCACTTTTACCTTGCACATAGCTTAAAACTGCTACGTTTTTTGCATTTTCTAACACTTTAACGTTGTAAACAAATTTTTTCACACATCTTTCAGCTAACGCTTTTATAATATCTGGGTCAGTAACTAATGTATATCTTGCAACTTGTGTATTACCCCAAGAAGGAGCATATCTTGCAGAGTCCATAACTTTATCCATAACTTCTTTAGGCACTATTTCATCTTTATATTTCCTTACACTTCTACGTTCTTTTAACATATTAACCTCCAATATAATAATTTACGAATTTATTATATCATCTTTGCTTGTACTATAACAAGGGGATAAGCGTATTTTTTTCTATCCGTTAATTTTTAACAATTTATCTGCTAAACTAATTTCATGAACATGCATAACATTGATTAAAATAGTTTTTTACGGTTATAATAGTTAGAGGCTCTTATTTTCAGCCTATGATTTTTATACGAAGGGGATGAAAGGTTTTATGGTTAAGCTAATGAGTAGTATAGTCTGCTGTGCTATTATACCTATTTGTAGCGTGTTTGCACAGGAACCAAAAGATATTATTTTTAATGATGTAGCTTTAAAAAACGGTTTATTAGAAGCGGTTGAGGATAATATAAAAATTGACGCTAATGAGGATGGCGAAATCGATACAAACGAAATTTCTAGGCTAACCAAACTAAAGCTTGATAACGTGGAGGATTTAACTATATTAGAGTATACTCCTAATTTAACTAAGGTAAATTTAAATTTATTCAATTTTGAAGATTTTCCTATAGTTGTATCGGCTCTAGCGCAGTTGCCAAATTTAACTGATTTAACTATATGGGGCAACACAGAGGATTTAGGGCCTTTAGCAAATTTAACTAATCTAACTAGCTTAGTAATAGCCAGTAATGAGATTAGCGATATTAGCGCGTTAAGTAATTTGGTAAACCTTACGAATTTAACTTTAATGTCTACTAAAGTAAGCGAGGTTAGTGCATTAAGTAATTTGGTAAATCTTATAGAGTTAGATTTGTATAGTAATCAGATTAGTGATATAAGTCCGTTAGAGGAGTTAATTAATTTGGTGGAGTTAAATTTATATGATAATAAGATAAGTGATGTAAGCGCGTTAGGTAGTTTGACTAATTTAATTAGTTTAAATATAGCTAATAATCAGATTAAGGATATAAGCGAATTAATTAATTTACCAAACTTAATGACGCTAAATATGTTAGATAATCCAATTGACGTGGCCGACCCTGATAATGTGGATGCATTTATTAGTGTGTTAGAGCGCAACACTCCGAGTAGGAATTAGGTTTTTGATACCACTACAATGGTGGTATTTCTTTGCATTTAAAAAAGGTATCGCCCATTATGGACAATACCTTTTTTAAAATTTCTGGTAAAATGCTTGAATCGGGGTGACAGGACTCGAACCTGCGGCCTCCTGAACCCAAATCAGGCACTCTAGCCAAACTGAGCTACACCCCGATTAAAGCGTGAGACGGGAGTCGAACCCGCGACCCTCTCCTTGGCAAGGAGATGCTCTACCACTGAGCCACTCACGCATACTTTGTTAGCACAGTTATTATATTAACATATGGATTTTATTTTGTCAACACATACTTACAAATTTTTTTAGTTTTTTTTAAAATAAAAAAGACTGAGCTTATTTTTAAACCCAGTCTAGCTTATTTATTTAGATGGTGCGCTGTTTTTTGCAGAGTATATTAGTCCTGCTCCTACTGAGGTTACTATAGCTCCCACTGCAATAAATACAAGTCGGCCACTTTCGTTTGGCAGTAGTACCATCAGTATTATAAAAATACCAGCGATAGCAAGTAATTTTCCTAATGTGTCTCTTTGTCTAGTATCAGAATCTTGACATTCGTCTTCATCAGCAATAACTTCTGTTTCAACGTTTGTAAAGAATAAGTCTATTTCTGCTTTACGCTCTGGTGATGGCTCTTTGTAGAACAATTGACTTAACAGGAAGAATGGAAGAGTTATACAACCATGTAATACAACTCCTAATGTCATAGATTTCATATCGCTAAATTCAGCGCTTGTTAACGGAGCTTCAAGTCTAAGGAAATCTTGAATCATATCTGCTGTTACAACCGAAGAAATAAAGTAAGAAACTGCAATACCTACAAGAAGAGTTCCCCATCCTGCCCAGTCTGGTGTCTTTTTAACAAAGTAACCAAATAGCGCTGGAATTAACATTGGAAGTGCTAGTAGAGAACTAACTTGTTGCATAATTTCAAATAAGCTTAATCCTTTTAAGTTGTTGATGTATTGTCCTACTAAAATAATTATAATACCAAATATTAATGTGGTAACTCTACCAACTTTAAGTAATGTTTCATCTGATGCTTCTTTATCAATAAATACTTTATGCACGTTTTTAACGTAAATACCCGAGTTTCTATTTAACGCTGAATCCATAGAAGACATAGTAGCGGCAAACATAGCCGACATCATAAGTCCTACCATACCAGCTGGCAATTCATTTCTAACGAATACATAATATGTAGCATCTGTAATACTGCTAAGATTATCAAGTCCCCAAGTTGCAGTGTCAGGATAGTATGCTGCAACGAACCATGCAGGAAGGAACCATACTATAGGACCAATAAACATTAAAGTACATGCAAGTAGAGCTGCTTTTCTAGCATTTTTAGTATCTTTTGCACATAGGTATCTGTAAGAATCAATCATATTGTTAGTGCTCATAAATTGTTTGAAGAAAGCACAGATTACCCACAGTAAAAATAAATTCATGTAATTGTAGTTATTTCCCGCAAATGCATTTACTTCTGGAAGCCCTAGCTCGAATATGTTACCAACTCCACCAGCGTGTACTATTGCTACAATTGCTGCTACAACTGATACTGCCATTATTATAACCATTTGTAAAAAGTCTGAAGCGATAACTGCCCAAGAACCTCCTGATACTGACATAAGCACAACTATAGTTCCCGTAATCATAATGGTTGTAGTCATAGAAATACCAAATACTGCTGATACGAATACTGCTAAACCGTTAAGCCAAATACCAGCTGAGATTATACTAATTGGCACAGACGCTAATGTAAATGCTTGCTCATTAACTTTACCAAATCTAAGTCTAATCCCCTCAATAGGCGTTGTTACACGCATTTGTCTAGCTTTTGCTGCAAAGAATAGGTAGTTACAAAAGTAACCTACAGCATTACCGAAGAAGATTGCAAGAACTGCAAATCCATCTGTAAACGCTTTACCCGCTGCCCCTGTGAATGACCATGCGCTAAACTGCGTCATAAACGCTGTAGCACCTACCATCCACCATAACATTTTTCCCCCACCTTTAAAATAATCACTTGTAGAAGTTGAAAATGTTCTAAATATCCAGCCTATACCTACAAGAAATACAAAGTATACACATATTACTATTACATCTATCATAACTTATCACTTCTGCCAAAGTTTTAGAAGTTGCGTACTTTGACATACTCCTCTCCTCTTTGTTAGTGTTGCAACATACACTTTACAAATATAGTCTATATCCAAGTTCATATTTTGTCAACAGTTTAGGTTATTTTCGCATATTTGTATAGTTTTAGGCTATATTTTTGTTTATATTTTATATGAAATTTGAATACTTATGGCCATATAATTTGCATAACAAAAAAAGCTTCCATTGGCATATCATCTGGAAGCTTTTATCGTTTTAATTACCTATTATAATATCTTGCCCTTGTCCTTCTTCGTATAATGTTATTCTTTCTGCTCTATGTGCATTAATATTCATCCCCACCTCGTATATTACTTTTCCATCTAATATCTCTATAATTTTAGTTACAGGTTGGCCATCTTCTAATAGTATCAATATATCTTCTGAAGCAGTGCCATCAGCTTCTTTTATAATGCCACTAAAGCTTGCTAACAAATGTCCAGGTGCTAGTTCATCTACATCTGACATATATGTTGAGAACAATTCCTCACCGCGTCCTTTGCCATATTGGTAAACCTGCTCTACTGTCATCTCAGATTCATTGATTTTATATTCTACAATACGCGAATAGTTATCAGTAGGCTCGGTCGTACGGTTGTTTCCATTATCAAATAATATTAAATTACCTTTAGAGTTAATCGATGCCGCATGACTACCATATGAATATTCAAATTCAGAGCCAACTGGGGTTAACATATGTGGGCTACTAGTAACAGTCGGTGATAATAGCCAATTAATTTGTTTAGTACCATAATCTAAGCTTATAACCAAGTCTTGATGAGTAGCGGATATAATTAACGCATTGTTTGTTTTATCATAAAATACAGAATTAATATGAAGCCAGTCTCTCTTAGCTTGCAGTTCATCATCCACATAAACCTCAGATGCTACATATTCTTCAAGCTGTAAAATTTCCATCAGGTCCCATGTGTGTACAACTTCACCTGTTTTTCTATCTAACTCAATTAGATAATCCCCAATTGTATCACGCGACGGATGTTCTGATATATAAAGCAAATTACCACTTGGTAATTCTATAATATCATGGTTAATACCGGGTGTATGGAACTTTTTATATACTTTACCCAAGTAATCTGTTACATAAGTTGTATGCCAATAATATGGCTCTTCCAATTTATTTCCTTCATTCATTATAAACAGCCCATTATCTAGTACACAAAATATATTACCCCTATCTAGAGCTGAATTATAGTATCTTATATCACCATTGTGGTCAATTGCAAATAAGGCGTTGTGTAACCAACCGTCAGGTTGAATTAGCGTTAAGCCTCCAGCCATATCCTCTGGTTCCATAGTGTTAATATAAATGTATGGTTGTTTTATGGCTTCTGTCCTAAGTGTAATAACCGACGTTTCTACATGGCCATTTTCATAAGTTGCCGTTAAATTAATACAATTTGTGGTGCCAGGATATAGCCCATAAATAGGAATTTGGTGTTCCGTTTTATAATCAGCTGCAAATATATGAGCTATTGTACTTTCCAAGTCTCTACCTTCAATCTCTATCGAAATACTAGCAGGATTTTCTGTGTGAAACATTACTAAAGCAGTTAGAGGACTTGTTCCATATGGATTAACTATTGTGTATGGAGTTTCAATTGTATAGTGTCCTGCATTATACTCCTGCCTTATATTAGCTTCAGCTAATGCTTGCAAGTCCATAATGCTTAACTGCTGACCACCAATATTTAGATGATATTCAGTTTGATTATAATATTGCTGGCCATTAGATTGAGCTAAAATCCCAATTTTATAGCCTCCTCCTGATAAGTTATTCTCAAGGTATTCTAAAGGAATACTACCTGCAAAATCATCTCCCAAATGAATTGTTTGCTCATCAAATACAATTTGTGGTACTTCTAAACCAGTTATATTTTCAGCGTAACTTATCATATCTGCTGAACTATCTCCCAAGCTACTTTGGAATTGGTCTAGCAACTCCATATTATCTGGTGACACTAACGCGGAATCTGATAGCTCATCCGATATAACCGGAACTAATATATCATCATCTAGTTCATCCGATATAACTGGAACTAATTCGGCATCGTATTTAATATCCATTCTAGCTTTTCTTTTAAAATCCATTGTAGGCTTAGATAAATTCACCGTGGTAGCTCTACCTGTTAAACTATTTACTAATACTAATTTATATTTTGCATTTACCAAATTACTAAAGCCTGATATATTTAGCTCATCTGTTAATTCAATATTTGATATAGTCAACTCATCGATTGGTGTAGCTGGCAATATATCAATGTTACTAAGGTCTAAACCTACAGTTCTTTCCTTATTATTAGCAGCTTTAACTTCTCCCTTAGTTTTACCAAGTTCAAAATCCCACTGCTGTGGATACATAGATAGTCTTTGCGCACGATAAATCGCATTACGACTAATTATATCCATCTCATAAACAACATCTTTAGTCTCTTTATTAATTTCAAATATAGTAGCAATAGTTTCATCAGTATTAGTTCGTGAACCAAATGTTGCTAGCACGTTGCCATTATCTAAGTAATCAATATCCCCAACTTTATCAGTACTATACGAAGCCCCTAACTCCTCGCCAAAGTTCCACACATCTTCTACAGTCATATTAGCTTCATTAATACGCAGCTGAGCCACTTGACTATATTCGCTATCTAAGTTGTTATCATATAGCAAAATATCTACAACATTAGGTTCGTCATTAGGTAAAACTTTAACTACGCTTTGCCCCACTGGATATTTAAAACCTTCATCAACAGCAGTTAAAACTTTATTGCTCTTAGGCGCATTCTCAGCAGTAGTTAAAACCCACTGAAGTTCTCCGCTAGGATAAGCTACCTTTGCCACATCATTATCTGAAGAAATAATTATACTATCAGATTCGTAGCACATAGAATTAATTGGTTGTAAGTGCTTAATGCTATTTATAACCTCACCTGAATCACGGTCTAATTCCAAAATTCTATCATGAGCATCTGCTGTATAAGATGTTGTTAATAAATTACCGTTAGGAAGTTCAATCACGTCATGGTGAATTGCCTGATAATCGCTAAAATTACTATAAATCTTCCCTAGCATATCCACCTCAAAAACACCACGCCTATAATCAACACCGCCATCAACATTGCCATAACGATTATCCGTAATTATAAGGTTACCGTTTTTAAGGCGCTCTAAAACGTGCCTATGCTCATAATCAAGCTTCCATCTTAAATCTCCATATGCATCAATAACTGATGGCTCCCCGGGTGTAGGGCTAAGCATAGTTACACCATCTGCCATAGCTTTAACATCAGCAGTAACTATATTTACTGCCACATCACTACTCACCTCACCAATAGGAATTTCAATTGTATGAGTCATAATCTGGCCATCTTTATATTCTATATGCAACTGAACATGATTTAAAGTATTTGCATAAAGGCCTATAATAGGAATTTCATGATACTTTTTAAACCCTTCAAACGTATGAGAAATAGATAAATGCTCGTCTTTACCACACACTGTTAGTGCAACTTGCGTTTGCTCCACAGTATCAAAAATTACAAGAGCGCTAAGCGGTGCCCATCCGTAAGGGTCCACAATTACATATGGACTTTCTGGTGTATGCTTAGCTAGTGCATAGTCAGCCAAAATCTGCTGCTCAATTTCCCATTGCTTATCAATTAAACTTTGCGGACTAT
The DNA here is from genome assembly GCA_001994995.1 of Candidatus Parepulonipiscium sp. PG-Nuni2H_MBin01. Lineage (GTDB taxonomy): Bacteria > Bacillota > Clostridia > Lachnospirales > Cellulosilyticaceae > Parepulonipiscium > Parepulonipiscium primum. Next base: position 17,211 of record MDJM01000056.1, read on the forward strand.
CTCCTACTGGAATATTAGTATCATCGCTGCTTTGCGAAACCTCATTAACAGCAACAATAATACTTTGCTCACCTACATTTAACTTTGCAGACTCTAAATCTAGCTCAGTTGGTAATTCAAACACTATAAAACCCGTCTGTTTGCCGAACCGAACTTCTGAATTTGTAAAAGGAGTATAATCATGATTTTTTAAAAACTCATTATTTGCTTGTTTATAGTGAATATCACCCACTTGCAAGCTAACATCTGATATATTAAAACTTGATGAGGTCTGCGTTAATTTTGTAGCTCCTACGTCAATAAGCAAATATTGACCTAAACTAGCTCGGTTAGAATGCGTTACCTGCTCAGTATCACCGGTATATAAAACTATAGTTTCAACAGTTACTAACTCTGGCACAAGTTGTATATCATATATATCAAATTGCCATTCATCAATATCTAGATTATCAATTTGCGTATTATCTAGTGGTAATTCAGTTGCCTTTGCTACAATTGGGTCCTTATGTTGTGCACAACCTGAACTACATAACATAACTGATAATCCCAAGGTTAACCATTTTTTACTATTCATCGAGTTAACACCCCCTATTGCATATAGTTGGCAAACTAATTAAAATTTATTCTACCACCAGCATGCTATAATTAAATAAAATTAATAAGAATGGCCTATTAATGCATATAATAATTATAAATATAATTAGGAGGGTGCACCTATGACAGAAAATATGACAGAAAACCAAAGAGAACGTGCACGGAATAAGGAACTATTTAAGAAAATGTCCTCTAAAGAAAAATTAAATTATATATGGCACTATTACAGGTGGCATATAACAGGAACCATTTTAGTAGTTATCTTTGCAATAAGTGTAATATCAGTGATGTTAGAGGCCCAGGGCGCAGATATTTATTCTACAGACGTGGTAATGTTAGGTTTAGTATTTACAGATGAACGCTATGAAGAGCAACTTCAGCAGTTTCAAGAAACGATGGATGTAAATATAAATATACTGCAAAACGCCACCTCAGGCGACCCTGAAATGGTAATGGCTAATGAGTTATTGTTTATGGTAAGTTTAATAGATAATAAGGCGGATATAATGTTCTTAACACAACAAAAATATGAAACACTTGTTACGGATGGCGAAGTGTTTACTCCATTAAATGATATTGTAGAGCTTAACGAAGTTTTTAATTTATATGAACTGCAAACGTATAATGAAGACGTATATGGAATTAAACTAACCACATCACCAATTGATGGAATTAAATTTGGTGAAGATTTGATAGTTTGTATAAGTGGACATCCGAAAGATTTAGAGCATACAGTAAATACTCTTAATTATTTATTAGAGAAATAGGCAGCGGATAATCCACTGCCTATTCTTATTGTCATATGTTACCTGTCAAGTTGTGCAAATTTCCACTACTCAAAATTGTAAAAATGGTATATAATAATAGTACTTATAGAAGTATTTGTTAATTAATTATGACTGAAATCCTAATTATATTAACAAGATATTTTATAAATTATTTTAATGATGGAGGAAACAATATGACAGAATGGTTTTATAAGCTTAATTTAGTCAATAAATTGCGGCTACTTATATTAAGCTCAATTATTATTTCACTTGTAATACTTACCACTATTTCTATGATAATGGTAAACTCGAATAACAAAGCGCTCATCTCGGACAAACTAAGAACTACAGCAGATCTTAACACAGTTGCAGTCCAAAGTATGATAGATGGTGCAATTAATGCAACTATAGATATACAAGCCTTTGTAGTTTCAGAATTAGAACAAATAGCGACTGGTCAGTCTAAAATGTTTGGTAATACAAGTGCTGAACCAGCATTGTATCAATCAGAAGCGTATAACGGTGTGGGTATAACAAATGAATTTTCGCAAATTGAAAATTACATATTGAATACAGCGTGGTCAGCAATTGCCAATAACGATGACATTCATGGTATAGGCGTATACTTTGAACCGTATGTATTTGGAGACCTACCTTATTACGGGGTATATGTAGAACAAGCAATAGCAAATAATAAAGGGATAATAACTAGTTCGGATAATTCTTATGTAAATTTCTACGATTACAACTTAGTAAAAACTTCAGGCCAACCCACTATTACAAATCCTGTTGCATCGTATGATGGAGAACTTATTTCTTATGTAACTTACCCTATGATAGTTAATGGTGAGTTTGTAGGAGCAGTTACTACAGAAGTGCAACTTTCTAATTTAGATAAATTTCGTTTAGAACAAGATGTATACTCTACATTGTTTTCAGCGTTACTTACTTCTGAGCTAGAAATTATATTTGATAGTGAAGATATGAATAACATAGGATTATTTCTAGGAGATTTCTTTGATGGACAGCAGATGGATAATCTAATGTACTTAATTAATAAACAAGAAGCGTTTGAAGTAGTTACTACATTTGATGATGGGACTAGTCATACTAGATTTTTCACACCTATCATAGTAGCAGACCAAGTTTGGTGGACTCAAGTGGAAATACAAGTAGAAGAGCAATATAGAAGTATCACTACACTAATTCTTATTAACATTGGGATATGTATTTTTATTATTATAGGTTTATCAAGCTTTGTAGGAACTATTATTAGAAGGTCTTTAAAAGGCTTAAAACCTGTAGTAGCTGTAGCTTCTCAAATTAATCATGGTGATTTTGATGTTAATCTTACAATAAACTCGCAAGATGAAATAGGAGAGCTATCTAGAGACTTTATTCAAATGTCAACTACAATTCGTACTATTGTAAAAGATATTGAACATGTCTTAGGTGAGATGTCTAAAGGTAATTTTATAGTAGATGGGCATATTAAAGCAAACTATGTTGGAGACTTTGCGCCAATAAAAACTTCATTATTATCTATATCAAAAACACTAAGTTCTTCTTTACATGATATTAACACATCTGCTAGAGAAGTAAAAATAAGTTCTGTAGTAATTGCAGAAGGCTCTACAACACTTGCCAAAGGAACCAATCAACAAACTTTAATTTTAACAGATTTTCTAGACACAACGCATAGCATAGTAGATAGCGTAAATAACGTAATAACTAAAGTAGAAGAAACTACAGCTATTTCTTACTCAGCTAAAGAAAAAGCATCTAAAGGAACAGAAACTATGCAGCATATGCTAAAAGCCATGAATGATATTAATCAATCTAGCCAAACGATTGCTGTAGTACTTAAAAGCATTCAATCTATAGCTGCTCAGACAAATTTACTAGCCCTAAATGCGGCAATAGAAGCGGCGCGAGCTGGAGAAGCTGGCAAAGGATTTGCTGTTGTTGCTAATGAAATTCGCGACTTGGCTAATAAAAGTAGTGAAATTGTGGCTGAAATAGAAGGGATAATCAATATAAGTATTAACGATGTGGCAACAGGGCAAGAAATGGCTACAGAAACGGCGGAAAGTTTAAGTGAAATTGTAGAGACGGTTGAAAAGACAGTTACTATTTCGCAAGAATTATTTGAGGCAAATCAAGCACAGAAAATAAGTTTACAAGGACTTGTGGAAGGGACAGAAGATATATCTGAATTAGTTAATGCTACAGCAGCTAGTTCACAAGAAAGTGCCTCTATAAGCCAAGAGCTTGCTAATCAAGCTACTAACTTAGAAGATTTATTAAAAACATTTAAATTTTAACATAGCTACTGCACTTATAGAACATTCTATAGGTGCAGTATTTTTATTTTTTTAAACTTCGCCATCTTTTAAAAATGCTTCATCAGTTAATTCACTCTCATTAGTTTCAATAACCTCACCATCTGAATTGATGATACGTCTAGTAGTGATAACGGTTGTGGTAACCCTATCAGTAGTTTTACTAACTTTAATTAGTATACCTAACATAATTAATATAGCCACAACGCCACAAAGGATTTGTATTAATACTGGAATATCTAGTATAAGAATTATTATGTAGCCAACAAAAATTACCCCCGAGGCTATCATGTCCTCTAGCTTCGTACCTGTATTCATAAATGATTCCCCCCTATCTTTTTATAACAAAAAAGTAAAACATTAAAGCTCCACTTACTAACATAATACTACTAAAACACCTAAATGTCAAGTGATTTAAGTTGACATTATTCGCTACCTAAAAAAAGAGAGCCACTAAATAGTAACTCTAATTAATGCCTATTATTTAGCAAGGTTAAACTGAGGATGGTTTAAAAACCTATTAACCATAGTTGCCATCTCAGCACGTGTAGCTGTTCCCTTAGGGTCTAAAGTATCCTGACTTTTTCCTGTGATTATACCTTCACCAACAGCCCATTGCATGGCTAATCGTGTCCAATCAGATATATCTGTCGTGTCGGAAAAGTTCGATGTGCTACTAAGAGTCGACGTATCAAAACCTAAATAGTTAGCAAAATTGTATATTAGTAATGCAATCTCCTCTCGCGTTATATTATCGTTTGGCGCAAATAGAACGGTGTTTGGAAATCCGCTATATACTTGTGTAGCTATTGCCCACTGCGCAGGTGCTTCGTACCATGCCCCGGGTATTATATCTTTATAGTCATGGCTAGTCTCTAGCTCTTGCCACCCAGATATACGGTGCAATATAGATACAAACATGGCTTTTGTGGTATATTCCATCGGCTTAAATTCATTGACTGACATACCACTCATAACCCCTTGTATATATATATTCATAACATCCGAATAATACCACGCTGTTGTTGGCACATCTATAAAATCATTTAATTTACTGTTAACTTCATAAGTTCCATAATCCTCGTAAGATAACTCTGTGCTGTAAATTGAATTAAGAGCATAATTTTCATCAATAGCATACGCCTCATAATTTACAAATACATCCTCATCATTATTCACATCATTATCTACATAATCCTCATAGTTTACAAATATCACTGGCTCTTCGTCATATGTAGTAGTCGCTGATATATGACTTATAGGTATTACGCTTACTGCTGTCGCCAAAAGTACAGTTAAAAATTTTTTCACTTTCATGACTGTCACTCCTTCTCATTTATTCCTAATAATTATGCCAAAAAGTTAGCTTGTATGATTATTAACTTCAATAACATAATATAGTATATTTCGGACATTAGTAGACAAAAAAGTAGAAGTATTTATTTTAAATTTATAATAAAAATTAAATTGTATAAACTAATTTACATCCAAATCCTAGACAAATTACCAAAATAAGTCTATACTAGCCTTACAAAATGACTACGGAGGTACCAAATATGTTAAAAAAATTAGGAGTACTTGCACTAGGACTAAGCATGTTTTATGTAAATGATTGTAACGCAGCCGAACAACCGTACGTTCCGTTTGCTCTAAACATTTCAGACTATAACATTCCGTTTGCCGCTGCTGATATAAAAGTACAAGGTACAGTTGATTATATAATAGGAAGTGATACATTATCAATTAATGTAAGCCAAACCGGTTATATGATAAATGACTTTGACGAAACTATGGCAGAGATTACTACAACTTTAGATATTGTAGATTTCGGGGAACAGATAAGCTTTAAATCTTATGTAGTAGGTGATAAAACCTACATAAGTAGCAATTTTTTAAATTATATTATACCTAACAATTTATTTGACCAAGAAAAATATGTGGCGCTGGAATTTTTAACAGACACACCGATATATTGGGATTTGCTAGTAGAGATAGGTGAACCAGATGATTGTAACAATGCTATTCACTACCTTTATAACGAATTATTTGCGCTAGCTTTTCCTAACACTATAGTGAGCCAAGGCACAGATAGTAACTTAAACGGAAGCATTTACACTGATGGGATGATTACTCAAATTAAGGGAACTCTTAAAGAGTCGGAAAATAACACCTTTTCTTTTGGGGATAATATAGAGCTAAAAGCTTTTATGGAAATTACTGCTACTGAGGCTGATGTTGACCCAGAGTTTGTTATACCGCATGAGCTGGAAGTGGTGGACCCATTATTATTTTTAGCTGCTGATATTCTAAATTCGCCTATTGAATTACCAAATGTAACTCACGAACAAAAACCTGCAGTTAATGATACTATAGAACTAAAAGACATTTCAATACCTATGCAAAACATAAATGGCCTTGCTTATATTCCTGTTAAGCTTGGCAGTGAAGCTCTTGGTTATACTTTAACTTATGATGAAGATAAAAAAACTGTATATCTAGTAAAACCAGATAAAGCAGTACAATTAGAAACAACTGTGATTGTGGACGGAACTTTATATATTACATTTGATGAATGGGTGGCAATTCAGTAAATGGCAAAAAAGCAAGTTTAAGCTTGCTTTTTTTTTATAAAAAAATAGTATTATATGCGCCAAAATTAAGGTAAAATATATTATGGGCTTAAATCATTTAATTACAATGATTAAACTCAACAGATTGGAACATTTTTATATGGTGTTGTTAACTTAATATGAAAAACTAGCCACTACTCTTTCATAATTTAACTTAACAAAACCTTAATTATCATAAGGAGGATTATAATGATTAAACTAGTAGCAACAGATTTAGATGGAACATTTTTAAACGAAACAAGAGGCTTGATGACTGGAGCAGAAGAACTATTAGATGAGCTAGAACAAAAGCAAATAGCATTTGTAGCAGCAAGCGGCCGCTCATTAAGGTCAATTGAACGTGTATTTGGGGATGAAGTGGTGAACAAAATCGGCATAGTAGCAGAAAACGGAAGTGTAGTAGCATATAAAGGTACAGTGATAAACGTTTGCCAATTAGATATACATATGGCAAGTGAAATCGCAACCCTGCTGCTGGACATGAAAGTAAATCCATTAGTAAATACAGTGCATAACAGCTTCTCATCGGCAACTAGCATAGAATTTAATAAAAATATAAGCTATTATTGCAGCAATTTAACACATGTTGATTCGTTTTCACAAGTTCCAGATGAAGTTGTAAAAATTGCAATTAACGTGCCTAGTGGTGAAACTCTGCCAGTTTACAATACACTAATGGAAAAATGGGGAGACCAAACTGCCATTGCTATATCCGGCGACTATTGGCTAGACGTAATGCCTAAAGCAACTAATAAAAGTGTGGGTCTTGAGATTTTGCTAGATAAGCTAGGAATTAACAGCGAAGAGATTGTAACATTTGGGGACTATGACAACGATATTGAGCTACTTAAGCTTGGGAAATATAGCTATGCTATGATTCACGCAAATGACAGAGTTAAAAAGCATGCGAAAGCTGTATGTGAGCAGACAGAAATATTTAATAAAATAAGAGCATTGATTTAACTAAAAAAAGCAAAAAAAATATGCCCTTATACTAGTAAGGGCATTAAAACCGTTTAACAAACTCGATAATATCGAGATTATAAAATTCATCAGCTTTTTTCCAGTCAAGTACATTAAAGACATTTTCAATATAATCTGGCTCCCACCATAATCCAATAGCAATTAAGGGGATAAGATTATTAGTAATAGGTATAGAGGAGACAACTTCTAAATCGTAATTCGGATGTTTTACAAGCCAAGCCCAACTAGAGCCAGACAAAGCATATTTCTTAAATTGAGCCTTAAGTATATCAATTGAATGGAATGTCTTTTCAATAGCTTCCTTAATAGAGCCGGCTGGTTGCTGATTATGTTCGGTAGATAATATTTCCCAAAAGAAAGAATAACTAAAAACTCCACCGCCTTGAATAAAAACGTCTTGCTTTATGTCGTTGGGCAATATATCAAGGTTATACAAAAGCTGCCCCACGGTCTTGTTAAACAGTTCTGGATATTTACTAATCACCGTATTTAATTTGTTCACATATGCTTGTTGATATTTATCATGATGAAGATGTATAGTTTCTTTATCAATAATTGGTTCTAGCGCATCATATGTGTATGGCAATGGTTGTAAAATGAAGTCCATATAACTTTCCTCCTCATCTTTATAATGGTAGTATGTACACTTTATGGGAATATATACATTAATTATATAACTTTTACCGCCTATGGGGATTCCCCTACAACTAAAAAAACACTACCTAAAATCAGTAGCGTTTCTTATATAAATATTAACGATTTAACCGTTTATTAATGTCTGTTTGGCGCTCAGTAGAATCTTTAAGAAATCCTTTCATTAACGCTTCAAAGTCATCAACAGGAGGCTCCTTCTCCTTTTTGGGTTTATTAGGTTTTGGACGCTGCGGTTTTAGCGCTGGTTTCGGTGGTGCTTCTGTAGCATCTTTTATAGATAAAGAAATTTTATTATTCCCCTCATCTATAGATAGAACCTTAACCTTTACTGGATCCCCTATTTTTACGGCATCAGCTATGTTTTCTAAAAACCCATGCGTAATATGCGAGATATGAACTAAACCTTGTGTGCCTTCGCCTAATGCAACAAAAGCCCCAAATGGCTTAACCCCTGTCACAGTTCCTTCAATTATTTGGCCTACTTGAAATTTTTCCGACATGATAAATAACACTCCTATAAAATGTAAGTAACATTTTTATTATAACATGTAAGTACTCATTATGTATAGAGTAAAAATGAATATTTATAATTAGTATACTAGTTATTTATTCCATCAAAGTTCACTGCGTTTTAAATTAAGTTTATTTAGGTTATGAGTAATTTTTAAACTAAAATATAATACATTGGTATACAACATCAATTTTAGAATAATTTAAGAATATAATAATAAGTTTTTATAATAAATTACTAATTTAATGCTTTATTAATTATATTTTACGTATTTTCCACCACTATCGTTATTTATCCCATATATAACAGGGCTTGTAAATACTATGTGGTAAGTCATAAAAGGAGTGTTGTAATGGAAATTTGTTCAACAGTTAAGAATATAGAAATTAAGGATACAGAAATTTTAGTTACTACTAATTGCAATAAAATAAAAATAGTTTTTGTTACACAAGATATAGTTAGAATACGCGCGTCGTTTAACTCGGAGTTCGCGGAAGAATCATAAGTTTTAACTACAACTGCTTGGGAAGATAGATTAGACCATTTGTTTGAAGGCGAACGCACTAGAATAGAGCCTGTAAAGCCAGAAGTCATACAAGATGATAATAAGATTATATTTAGTACATGTAAACTAAAATTAGCTCTACATAAGGAAGAAATTTGAACAGTCCACACAAGGATGGTATTATAGCCAAACTAAAAAAGCTGCAATAATTAAGTATAATAATATTCCAGATGGATATAAACTAACAGTGTCGTTTGAAACATTTGACATGATTGGAATGTAGCATATAGCCCTTGACGATTGTCAGGGGCTTGATAGTAATTTAAGTTTAGAAAGGAAATGATAATTATGCAAATAGGATTTAGATGGTATGGTGAAGGCAATGATAGTATATCTTTACAAGATATTAAGCAAATCCCGGGAGTAACAAGTATAGTTTGGGCACTGCATAATAAGCAAGCAGGCGAGGTTTGGGAAGTTGATGAGATTAGCGAGGTGGCACAGCAACTTAAGCCTTATGGATTTAATATGGATGTAGTAGAATCTGTAAATGTTCATGATGATATAAAAGTAGGATTGCCTACTAGAGATAAGTATATTGAAAATTATAAACAAACACTTAGAAATCTTAAACAATTTGGAGTAAAAGTAGTTTGTTATAACTTTATGCCAATTTTTGATTGGACTAGAACAGACTTATTTCATCCATTACCAGACGGCTCTACTGCGCTTTATTATGAAAAAGATAAAATTATGGAAGACCCAAAAGAAATGGCAGATTATATCTTAACTAACTTAAAAGGCATGACTTTTCCTGGCTGGGAACCAGAGCGAATGGCTAAGTTAGATGAGTTATTTGAGTTATATAGGCCTGTAAGTAAACAGCAGTTATGGGAAAATCTAAAATATTTTTTAGAGGCGATTATGCCTACTTGCCAAGAGTGTGATATTAAAATGGCAATTCACCAAGACGACCCACCATGGGATATTTTTGGTCTCCCTAGATTGTTAGTTGATGCACAGGCGATTGATTATTTTTTAAAGTTAGTTGATAATCCATATAGCGGGCTTACTCTATGTTCTGGCTCTCTAGGTGCAAACCGTAATAACGTTGTGGCAGATATAGTAAAAAAACATTGTGACAGAATTTATTTTGCGCATATTAGAAACGTTAAACATTATGATAATGGCGATTTCTCAGAAGTATCTCATAGAGACTGCGATGGAGATGTTGGTATATTAGATATAGTTATAGCCTATCATCAAGCTGGATTTAAAGGCTATATTAGGCCAGACCATGGTAGGCACATTTGGTCAGAGCAATGTAGACCTGGTTATGGATTATATGATAGGGCATTAGGAATAATGTACATTTTAGGTATATGGGATAGTTTAGATAGACAATAGGGGGAGCGTTCCCCCTAAGAAATAAAATAATGAGGCTTTGTTTCTATCAGTTGATGAAATACATTAAGACCAGTATAAATATGTGTTTTATATGCCTGTTGTGAACTAATAACGTCTTTATCTTTAATAAAATTGAATATGTCAGTATGTTCATCTAGTAGGAGTTTTAACTTGTCTTCAATTTGGGTAGAAACTATTCTAAATCGCTGATAATCTGGAATAAGGTTAATTAGATAGAGCCAAAGCTCTCGTTTGTTACAGCTATCAAACAAAATTTCATGGAATGTATTATCTAGTTTAAATCCAGCAGACAATGCTGTGCTTGCGTCTATGATTGGTAATTTTCAAACTGGCGGTATTGCAGGTAAAATGCAATTTGGTTCGGGCTGGTGGTTTATGGATACAAAATATGGTATGATTAATCAAATGCGTGATTTAGCTAGCATGGGCTTATTATCAAAGTTTGTAGGCATGTTAACTGACTCTCGAAGTTATTTGTCATTTCCTCGGCATGAGTATTTTAGAAGAATTTTATGCAATGAGATAGGTAATATGGTGGTAAATGGCGAGTATCCTTATGATAAAGAAGTTTTAAAAGAAATAATAGAAGATATTTGTTTTAATAATATTAATAGGTATATCCGGAGGTAATTTATGAAATTAACAAACGATTTATTTAATCAAACACAAATGTGGGAAGAAAAAGGTATTAGTGTACCTACATTTGATGTATTAAAAATGCGTGAGAACACTAAGCAAAATCCAACATGGGTACACTTTGGCGCAGGGAATATTTTTAGAGGTTTTATAGCAGGTATACAAAATACTTTGTTAGAGAAAGGATTAGTGGATACAGGCATTATAGCAGTTGATACGTTTGATGAAGACATTATTGATAACATTTATAAAAAATATGATGATTTAGTATTGCTAGTGAAATTAAAGTCAAATGGCGATATGCAAAAGCAAGTTTTGGCTGGAATTGGTGAGAGCGTTAAGGGTAGTGACACAGTTAGATTAAAGCAACTATTTGAAAACCCGACTTTACAAATAGTTAGTTTTACAGTAACAGAAAAAGGATACCAAGCAACTGCTGTAGATATTGATAATGGGCCAGATAAGCCAGTGCATGCTATGGGAGTGCTATGCAGTTTGCTATTAGCTAGATTTAAAGCTAATCAAGCTCCGATTACGTTAATATCTATGGATAATTGCTCAAATAACGGTGAAATACTAAAAACTGCTGTTAAGGATATAGCTTTAGGGTGGGTGAAAAAAGGGTATATAAATCGTGATTTTTTAGATTATATTTTAACAGAAACTCTAGTAGCATTTCCGTGTACTATGATTGATAAAATAACTCCACGCCCAGCTAAGGAAGTTGAAGACGAATTAACTAAGCTTGGGATTGAAGATATTTCGCCAATTGTTACTAGTAAAAATACGTTTATTGCGCCATTTGTAAATGCTGAGGTTGCTGAATATTTGGTTATAGAAGATAAGTTTACAAATTCTCAGCCTCCGTTTAAGGAAGTTGATGGGGTATATGTAACTGACGGCAATACTGTTAAACAAGTGGAGACTATGAAAGTAACGACTTGCTTAAATCCACTGCATACAGCATTAGCAGTATATGGCGTAATTTTAGGCTATGATAGAATTTATAAAGAGATGGAAAATCCTATGTTAAAAACTTTAGTAGAAAAAGTAGGGTTAGAAGAAGGAATGAAGGTAGTTGTTGACCCGCTAATTATTAATCCTAAAGAGTTTATTGATGAAGTAATTTATGAAAGGTTTACTAATCCATTTATCCCAGATGACCCAGCGCGTATAGCTACGGATACTTCTCAAAAAGTTAAGATTAGATTTGGAGAGACTATTAAGGAGTATATTAAAAGCGATAAACTGGATGTAAATGATTTAACGTATATTCCTCTTGTAATAGCTGGCTGGCTTAGATATTTAATGGGCGTAAATGATAAAGGGGAGCATATTACGTTAAGTCCAGACCCACTAATGACGCAGTTACAATCTAAGTTGCAAAGCGTTAAATTAGGCGGTAGTTATAATGGGGAAGCTAAAGCCATTTTAAGTGACGCGCAATTGTTTGGAGTGGATTTAGTGGAATGTGGTTTAGCTAGCAAAATTGAAGAGTTATTTAAAGAGCTAATTGCTGGCGTAGGAGCAGTGGAAGCAACATTAAAAAAATATTGCGCATAAACATCAAAAAGAGTACGCCTATGTACTCTTTTCTTTTTTTACAAATTTTTATCTACAAAACTAAGTTGGCACAGTCTTTAAAAGCAGACTCAGCAATTTCTTTAATGCTATCTGGTATTACCACTTTAGTTAAACTAGTGCATCCTTTAAAAGTAGAAGATTGAATTTTAGTTATGCTACTAGGAATTTCTATGCTACTTAAAGCACTACAATACATAAATGCGGCTGAACCAATTTCGATTACGCTACTTGGTATAACTACTTCTTGCAAACTACTACAACCATTAAAAGCCGCTGAACCAATTTCAGTTACACTATTTGGTATGTTCACTGAAACAAGGTTATTACAACCATTAAAAGCTGCAGCAGCTATTTCAGTTACGCTATTTGGTATATCAATAGTTTGTAGGTTATGGCAATATATAAAAGTAGCTGCGCCAATTGCCGTTATAGTATTTGGGATATTAATTTTAGCTAAATTACTACAATCATAAAAAGCGCCTGCTCCAATTTCCACTACGCTAGGTGGTATAATAACTTCTACTAAACTACTGCAACCTGAAAAAGCACCCGCTCCAATCTCAGTAACACTTTCTGGTATGTTTATTTCTTTTAATTCACTACAACCCGAAAAGGCACCTGCGCCAATTTCTGTAACACTATTTGGTATATCCACACTAACTAACTTTGTACATCCTTTAAACGCCGTATTATAAATTGAATTAACTGAAACTCCATTAATTGTATCTGGTATGTTAGCACAAGTTATAGAATCATGCACATCTAAAATAGTTCCTGTCTCAAAATCGAATAGTATCGCGGCATCTGTTATTCCATCTAAAGTAATCCACTCAGTAGTTTTAATCTCAAATTCAAGCTCGCCTATATCAGGCTGAATGGTTGGTTCTGCTGCGTTAGCAAAAATTACACTAGATGCACTTAAAGAAAAAGCTAATACGCTGGCTATCATTTTTTGTGTGTGTTTACTCATTTTTATTCCCCCCATAAAATTAATATTTTTAGTTTTCTGAAAAGTCTATTGCTTATGTATATGCTATAAGCTGCTTACTAGTTACATTATACACTTTTTCTTATCATTATACAATACGATTTTGACAAATTTTTTGGTTTTATGATATTTTTTTACACTAACTTTTCTATTACTAACTAATTGCTTAGTACGTTGTATATATTTTCCAATTTATGGCTATTATATACACGTAGAATTTAAAAAATAAGATTATTGGAGGAAAAATTTTGTTACCAAATAAATATCAATGGAGATTACAGCAGTCTAGTGGTGATATAATAGAACATATAGTTAAGTCTCGTAACTTGGAGCTTTACCCTAGTGTAGAACATTTATATGACCCTTTTTTACTAAAAGGTATGGACAAAGCCACTTCGCGTATACTAAAAGCAAAAGATTCTGGGGAATCTATTGTAATTTATGGCGATTATGATGTGGATGGCATTACTAGCACTGCTATTTTATATATGTTTTTAACTTCTATTGGTTGCAATGTTAGTTATTATATCCCAAATAGGATGACAGAAGGATATGGATTAAATGGCAATGCTATAAGAAGTCTTAGCCCTGCTACTCTTATGATTACTGTGGACACTGGGATTGCTGCGGTTAATGAGGTGGATATTGCTAACGAATGTGGCATGGACGTTATTATTACCGACCACCATGAATGTCAGGAAAATTTACCACTAGCCTATTGCATAATTAACCATAAGCAAGCTGATTGTAATTATCCAACTAAAGTGCTTGCTGGTGTGGGCATTACGTTTAAGTTAATTTGCGCTCTTGCTAGCCAATTAGGCGTTTGTGATAGCGTTTGGCAGTACCTTGATATTGTTGCTATTGGAACTGTTGCTGATATGGTGGGGCTAGTAGATGAAAATAGAATTTTAGTTTCTCTTGGTTTTAAAGCTATGGAAAACTCTAAAAATCTTGGCTTACGAGCTTTACTTTCTATAGTTAACCCTAAAAACAATAAAATTACAGCAGGTTTAATAGGCTATCAAATCGGCCCTAGAATTAATGCGGTTGGTCGTCTAGCTGATGCAAAGTTAGGTGTTAAGCTGTTAACGGCTACTGATGAAAATGAGGCTAGGGAAATTGCTAATCAGTTAGATGAAGAAAATACTAACCGTAAAAATACTGAAGACGATATAGTAAAATGTGCTAATCTATATATTGATGCTAATATTGATTTAACACATGATAAAATTGTTATTGCAGCTGGTGAAGGTTGGCATCATGGCGTAGTTGGTATTGTGGCTTCGCGTATTTTAGCGCGCTATTATAAACCGACTGTCATTCTAGGCTTAGAAAATGGCGTGTATTCTGGCTCCTGCCGCAGTATTGAAGGCTTTAACGTTTTTTCGGCTCTTTGTGAGCATAAAGATTTATTTGTGAAATTTGGCGGTCATGAGATGGCAGCTGGTTTAACTATAACTGAGGATAACTTAGAAGCATTTATTAGTGGTATGAAGGCTACTGCTAATGAACTAATTAGTGATGAGATGCTAATTCCTAAGTTAGACATTGACTTAGCCGTTAATATTTGTGACTTAAATATGGATATATATAATCAGCTTATGTTACTACAACCATTTGGGATGGGCAACGAAATGCCAATATTTCAAGTTGAAGGGATAGTTGCAGAATTTAAGCCTATTGGAAAAAATTTAGAACATCTTAAACTAGTTATAAAACAAGATAATAGAATTCTTCAAATGGTTGGATTTGGTATGGGCTATTATGCTAATCATTTATCTAAGGGGGAAACTGTAATAGTTGCAGGTGAACTAAGTAAAAATGAGTGGAATAATAACGTTAGCTTACAATTGATTATAAAAGCAATACGCTCACCAGATATTAATAAGTTTTTCATGGATTTGTACAAGGAATATTTACCTTGTGAAAAGGAAATAATAAATCAGTACGCTGATAAAATGATACCTTCTTATAATGATTGTAAAATTATATATACCTTTTTTAAAAATTATTCATCTAAAGAAATGGCTATTAATAGAGCTATTCATTGTATAGATAATATGTCAGAGTATAAACTACTTAAAATTTTAGATATTTTTGTAGAGCTTGGGTTTATTTCTTATAAATTAACCGATGAAATTATTTATTATGATATACTAGAAGCACCAAAAACCAAATTAGAAAATTCTATTATATTTATGAATTTGCAGCAATTAATTGTTTAGGAGGACGAGCTTATGGATTTAAAGACGCTTATTCGTGATATTCCTGACTTTCCAACTGAAGGAATTTTATTTAGGGATATTACTACATTACTACGGGAGCCAGAAGGTTTGCATTTTGCCATAGATGAAATTTGTAGACGAGTAGAAGGCGTGAAATTCGACTTAGTATTAGGACCCGAATCACGGGGATTTATATTTGGCGTTCCAGTTGCGTATAAATTAAATAAAGGCTTTATTCCAGTTAGAAAAGCTGGTAAGTTACCTTTTAACACTCATTCACAAAGCTATGACCTTGAGTATGGCAAAAATACTTTAGAGCTTCATATAGATGCAGTGAAGCCGGGTCAAAAAGTTGTCATTGTAGATGACCTTTTGGCTACTGGTGGTACACTTAATGCTATGGTTAAGCTTATACAAAAGGCAGGCGGGGAAGTTGCTATGATTGTATGTCTTATAGAACTTGAGGGGCTAAGTGGTCGTGAGGTTTTGGGGCATATACCTGTAGAAACTCTGATACAGTACTAATTCAATATAAGGTTAAGATTATTCTTAACCTTATATAAAGACTTAAATAGTACATATCAAATAAAAAATAGTATTGAAATATTCCAAAAAGTTAACTATAATAGTTAATTATATATCGAAAGTTATTCATTTTAAGGGGGTGCGTACAATGCCAAACGAAACTTTTGAAAACCTTATAAGTAAGATTAGAGCGTATCACCCGTCTGACAATCTTACTATGATAGAGAAAGCGTATGAATTAGCTGACAATGCTCATAAAGGACAGTTAAGAAAGTCAGGCGAGCCTTATATAATTCATCCTTTAGCCGTGGCTCAAATACTCGCTGGTTTAGAGCTTGATATTGAGTCTATAACAGCAGGAATTTTACATGATGTGGTGGAGGATACAGATTATACTATTGAGGATATTGAAAATATGTTTAATAAGGAAGTTGCGCTATTAGTTGATGGTGTAACTAAGCTTAGCCAAATTAAGTATCATTCTAGCGATAAACAGCTTCAAAAAGAGGAGATGTTAGCAGAAAATTATAGAAAGATGTTTTTAGCTATGGCGCAAGATATAAGAGTTGTCCTTATTAAACTTGCGGATAGATTGCATAATATGCAAACTTTAAAGTTTATGGCTCCCCATAAACAAAAAGAAAAGGCAGAAGAAACTTTAAATATTTACGCTCCTATTGCCCATAGATTAGGCATATGCACGCTTAAATCTGAACTTGAGGATTTGTCTCTTAGATATATTCATCCTGAGGTTTATTATGATTTAGCTCAACAAATTTCTTTAAAGAGAGATGAACGTATAGCGGATATAGATGAGATTGTAGAGCGTATAAAAGAGCAGTTAGAGCACGATGGCATTGAAGCTGTTGTTGAAGGTCGTGCTAAGCATTTCTTTAGTATTTATAAGAAGGTTATTAGCCAGAATAAAACTATAGACCAGATTTATGATTTATCTGCGGTGCGTGCTATTGTAAATGATGTTAAAGACTGTTATGGAGTTTTAGGAGTCGTTCATGAAATGTTTACTCCTATTCCAGGTCGTTTTAAAGATTATATTGCTATGCCAAAGTCAAATATGTACCAATCACTACACACTACTCTTATGGGACCGCAAGGCATTCCGTTTGAGCTTCAAATTCGGACCAAAGAGATGCACCGCACAGCTGAGTACGGTATAGCTGCTCACTGGAAGTATAAGGATGGTAAAGTGGATGGTATTTATCAGGATAAGTCTGAAGAAAAGCTGGCGTGGCTTAGACAGATTTTAGAGTGGCAACGCGAAATGAGCGATAACTCTGAGTTTATGTCTGCCATTAAAGTGGATTTAGACGTTTATACTGACCAAGTTTATGTTTTTTCTCCAAAAGGAGAGTTATTTACTATACCTACAGGCTCTACACCAATAGATTTTGCTTATTTTATTCATAGTGGCATTGGTAATAAGATGACTGGGGCTAAGGTTAATGATAAGATTGTTACTTTCGATTATGAAATTAAAAATGGAGATAGAGTTGAAATACTAACTTCTAACAATTCTAGGGGACCAAGTCGTGACTGGCTAAAAATCGTTAAGACTGCTCAAGCTAGAAATAAGATTAACCAGTGGTTTAGGCGACGCTTTAAAGATGAGGACATTATTAGAGGCAAAGATATGCTAGAGGCTGCTGCAAAGCATAAAGGTTATCAGCTTTCGGCTCTTCTTGACCCAGTTTGTATAGAGCATGTATATAGGCGTTATGGGTTAAAAAACTGGGATACTATTTATGCCGGCATTGGTTATGGGACTATTAAAGAAAAGCAAGTACTTCAGCGGTTGATTGATGAAAACTTCAAGCATAACATGCCGATAAAAACAGATCAAGATATAATAAATGAAGTTAAAGTAACTGAGACTAAAGTGGAGCCTTATAAAGATCAAGCTGATAATAAGAGTGGAATTATTATTGCAGGAGCTGGTGATAACGTTGCTATTAGGTTTGCTAGATGCTGTAGGCCGCTTCCTGGCGATAAGATTATTGGCTACACTACTCGCGGACGTGGAGTTTCAATCCACCGTTTAGATTGTCCTAATATACAACATATGCCCCCAGAGGAAAAACAGCGCTTAGTTGCTGCTAGTTGGCATGAGGACGAAATTAGTAAGTCTGGGTATTTAACTGAAATCCAGGTGGTAGGTACTGATAGAACTGGCATTATTGTAGATATTTCTAAAGTGCTAAATAACATGCAGTTAGATGTTAAGTCGCTAAACGCTAGAGTAACTAAAGATAATCAAGTTATATTCAATGTTCATATTTTAATAGAACATATGTACCAGTTAGATGAAGTAATTAAAAAAATTCATAATGTTGCTGATGTAACCGAGGTTAAACGAGTCTCGTCATCATAAGTTGTTAAATTCAGTAAGCCACTTCTCTTACTGGATTTTTTTATTGCGCATTTTTTTATTATGCATAAGGATAAGAGTACGGCGCATACATTTATGTAAAACTATTTTATGTATAAGGGAGAGGAATCACAGTGACCAGTAAAACTAAACTTTCGCTATTTGCTTTAACATGGCCTATACTATTAGAGCTATTACTACAAATACTAATAGGTAACATAGACCAATTTATGATTAGCCAACATTCGCAAACTGCTGTTGGAGCTATAGGAAACGTTAATCAGATTATGACATTACTATTTATCACATTTACCGTAATAAGTATGGCTACTACTATTTTGGTATCTCAGTATTTAGGGGCGCAAAACTTTCATAAAGTCGCCGAGGTATATACTGTTTCTATTTTTGTAAATTTATTATTTAGCTTAGTGTTATGTAGTTTTATATTAATTTTTTCTCAGCAAGTGTTTTGGCTTATAAATATGCCTGCTGAACTTTATGCCGAAGCTACGGTTTATATTAGTGTAGTTGGTGGATTCTTATTTTTGCAAGCACTGCATTTAACGCTATCAGCAATATTTAGAAGTAATGGACTTATGAAAGAAACTATGATAGTAGCTTTAGTTATTAACATTATCAATGTGATTGGTAATTTCATTTCACTAAACGTATTTCATATGGGGATATTAGGTGTAGCAATATCTAGTGTTATCAGTAGAATTATCGGGGTAACAGTTATGATAATTTTATTTAAGTTACGTATAACACCGAAGCCAGCGTTAAAATATTTAAAACCATTTCCAAAGGATGTATTAAAAAAATTATTAAAAGTTGGCATTCCTTCTGGCGGCGAAGCTTTAGCTTACTGTTCATCACAAATGATTATTTTAACCGTAATTAACACTATGGGCGCGTACGTAGTAACTACAAAAGTTTATGTAAGCATGGTAGTAACATTTTCATTTATATACTCATCAGCTATATCTGCTGCAGCACAAATTATGGTAGGACATTACATAGGAGCTGGAAAAGAGGACGAGGCCAAAAAATTAGTTTTAAGCATTTTACCGCGAACATGCTTAATATCAGTAGGAATTTCGGTTGTGTTATATTTACTGAGCACACCGATTATGTCTCTATTTACAAGTGACCCACAAATTATAGCGCTTGCCAAGTCGGTAATGCTAGTGGATATATTGCTAGAATTAGGGCGCACAAGCAACCTAATTTGTCTACGTGCACTGCAAGCTAGCGGTGACATTAAATTCCCGGTTACTCTTGCTATGTTTACAATGTTTAGCATCGCAGCATTTTGCTCATTCTTATTTGGCTTAGTGTTCGGCTGGGGATTAGTTGGAGTGTGGCTTGCTATGGCTATTGATGAATGTATTAGAGGTGCAACTTTACTTTTCAGGTGGCACAAGGACTATTGGCGCGGTCGTTCAATGGTTCATGATATTGCATAAATAATACCCTATTCTTATATACAAATAAATAGCATAACAAGCCTTATCTCTAAGGCTTGTATTGTGTGCAGATTTATTATACAATATAAGTATAAGGGGGATTAATATATGGTTAAAAAAATTCTAGCATTAATAATATTAGTTAGTCTATGCTGTGTTTCTGTTATTTTAGGCGTAGGATACTCGTATTATAAGGATGTACTAGAGACAAAACCTTTAGAACAAACATTTGACGAAATACGTTCGCATGAAGATTATGTAAAAATTGAAGAAATTAGTCCTCACTTTCTAAATGCGATTGTAGCAGTTGAAGATAGGCGGTTCCTCGACCATTGGGGATTTGATGTTATAAGCCTAAGTAGAGCGTTTTTTACGAATTTATCAGCAGGTGAGATAGTTCAGGGTGGCAGCACTATAACTCAACAGTTAGCCAAAAACTTATTTTTTAGCAGTAACCAAACTTACTTACGAAAAAGCGCCGAATTGTTTATGGCACTTACAATCGAGTATCTGTATACTAAGCCAGAAATCTTAGAAATATACAGTAACATTATATACTTAGGAAAAGGCTATTATGGTGTTGAAGAAGCAGCACAAGGGTATTTTAATAAGTCCGCAAAAGCTTTAACAGTTGAAGAAGCAGCTTACATTGCAGGACTTGCACAAGCGCCGTCTATATATTCAAATAATGTGGAATTGGGTTTAAGAAGACAAAATATTGTTCTTGAAGCATTAGATGAAGTAGGATATGTATTAGTTCCTTAGTTTTTGGTAATAATTGGAATAGCAAAAATTAGGAATAATATAAGGAAATTGTGGTAAAAATACTGTTATAATATTGTAGTCTCAAATTTCTTAAAAAAAAGTAGCAATTTAACCGTTGCTACTTTTTTTGTGTTCATTTTCGTATTCGTAAAACTATTTTCCTTGCTATTTTCCTTGTTTTGTTGGTGGCTTCATAGGTGCATCAAAAGTATTGACATTATTCATAAAAGCTTCTTTTGCGCGTTTTAAGTCCATTTTCTCTTCATCATCTTTAAGTATTAGCGCTGGCCTAGTTTTAGGCTTTTGCATTAACTCTTGTTGTTTTTTTGATAGCTGTGGCATTTGTTGAGTTTGCGGTGGTGGTGCATATTGATTTTGCGGCTGCTGCTGTTGTGGTACATATTGATTTGGTTGCAATTGCTGATGTTGTGGTTGCACATATTGATTGGGCGGGCTATATTGAGTCTGCTGTTTTAGTTTACCAATATGCTTTTGTGCTTGCGATAATTGTTCTGATAGATGCGAAATAGTATCATCATACTTAACTTCAAAGCCAGCTAAAAATAACTCGAGTTCTATGTTAGGCGCTACATCTGGATGCAGTCCATATATATCCATAGAAGCAATAACCGGAATTCGTATAGTTTGATTGGTGGTAGTAACAAACAATGCATTTGTATATAATTCTATATCTACTGATTTGCTAAATGTCATATGATTGAATGTACCTTGGATAGAATTTTTAATCGGCTTACTAAATAACGCGCCTTCATCAACGGATAGCATAGTGTATAACAAGCCATTATCAATATAGTTAATCCAAATTGAATCCATATACTTTAATATAGAAGCATTACTAAACTTAGCGGGTGTAGCCAATATAATTGGTTCTTTTTGAGCTATAGTATTTAAATCGCCAAATTTATATAACAACTGATTTTGTCCATACATATTATTAATATAAGCAATATGCAACTGTCCCTCTATAATACTTGCCTCAAACTGCTGAATAGGTAACTGAGACTTAATTATAGGATAATAGGCAGAGCTTCTAACTGATAAGCAATTAAGTTCAGTAGGATTATTATGCTCAAGTAGCAAAATATAAACATCATCATTAGAAGAAATAATACTAAAGCTTTTAGGATTAAAATCTAGAATAAGCGTTTCAACAGTCTGACCAATTACTTGATGCATAAGAGCAGACTTACCATTAAATGATGCCGTATAAAAAAAGTGTAGGTTATTACCTAGGTTATTACCTAGGCGATTGCCTAAGCCATTGCTTAAGTTAGCAAGATAAAAGTTATCAAAAACAAATTCAGTTTCTTCAAATAGAAGAGTTCTAGTTACATTAGAGTTATCAATCACAATGTAAAGAACTTGACCTTTAACAGTTTTGGCCACCACATGAATGACATGGTTGCTATCAACCACAGCGCTAAAACCTTCCTTACAATTAGGTAATAACTGCAAAGGTCGCGTCTTAAAATTATGCAACACCAAAGTTTGTTTCACTCGTTCTATTTTAGCTAAATTGTACAAAGTATAACATAAGAAAGTCATAGAAACCCTCCAACCTGTTGGCCCTGTTAATTTAAATTAAGTGTCTGACAGACTCATTAAGCTAACAGCTCCGTTTTATTATATCATATTGTAAAAAAAATAAATTATACATAATTGTAATAAGTGTAACCAAAGAATATCAGCCTCCATATTATATTATCAGGAATGACATTTTATGATGTACCCAACTTATTAGGAGGTCAACTATGAGTAAATGTGATTGTAATAAACCACACAAACCATTTTTTAATAAAGAAGATTTTTACGGAAATAGACCATACCAAAATGCTGGTATCTGTGACATTTGTCACGAAGACACAGAGCTTAGCCCAATTGAAGAAGCGGCTTTTTGCCCACCAATTGGCGAACCAAGACTTTTAACTCTAATGGCTCCAGTAGTTTTTGACGAAAGTGGTCTTAATTTATGTAGAGTAGTAGAATTTGACGAACTTTTAGACGCTTGTAAAGGCCCAACTTCTCGCACAACTGATTTAATGTTTGATGGCCTTACAGCTAATGATTTAATTAATGCGTCACACTTACAACTGCAAGTTGTTGATATAGATTTTAATTTTGTTTGCCCAAAAAGCGGAAGATATTCTGAAATTCGTCCAGCTAAGTATAATCCTAACTTATCAAGAATTACACTTAAAGATATTGATGTTACTCTTGCTGTTAAGGTTATTAACGCTGACTGTAAAGTATGTAAAGAGGGTATGTTAACTCTTAGATATTTGCCAAGCGAACATTGCCCAGGACATGATGAAACTACTAATCCAGGAAGTGTAACTTTTGATTTATATACTCCTTACGGATTAACATTTGCTGCTGAAAACCCAGCTGGTTGCAACAAGCTAGTGCCAACAATTAACTACATCGGCTATGTAGCAGGCGACATTTGCCAAGGGCACTGTGAATGTGCAGAGCCAGGTCCAAATCATCAGTTTAAAGTATTTGAACCTAACAATAGCTTAGCACAAGGTGTTTCAGCTCAGGCTTTAGCTAAAGTTATTGGTGCTGATGATGAGTATATGGCAGTAGGTTTAACTTTGTATTTTAAAGTTGTTTACTTTGTTCAGTATAAATTTGACCATAAAGGACTTTGTGTACCACCTAAGTTTACAGCGCTTGATGCATCTGATGCATCTGATTGTTTAGCATTTGTTGAAGGTGATTTGTTAGAGCAAAGTATTTTACCATTAAATGTGTGTGTACCACCTAAATCTTTTGGACCACCACCACCAAAACCATGTAAACCATGTTAATTTTTCAAAAAAGAAGTTGCAGCTATTTAAGTTGCAACTTTTTTTTGTGTACGTTTTATATTTTATTTCCATTTATTAACTATCCAACTATTGCCTTTATAATTAATTTTGGTTTAAGTATTCGTTTTTTTGTAATAATAAGTCATATTAATAAACAAGGAGCTGTTAATTTAATATGAAATGAGTCTACGGGCAACGCCCTCGGACAATATCGACCACGTATACCATAAACAAATATTGGAGGAAAAAAATGAGTAAAAAAATGATAGCAAGTATACTCTCAGCATTTTTGGTGATAAATATTGCCCCTTTACCAATCCAAGCTAATGAAGAAGAAAATTTAGCTCCTACGGCTAAATTACCTAATAATAATCAAGCTGAATTTAATGCACTACCCGTTGTTCATAATTATAATACACATGACTCGGAGTATAATGTGCAGCCTAGTGTGGATTATAATCCTGAATATAACCCTGAATATAATCCTGTTATTAGTTACGAAGCTACTAATTATGAGGATACTAATTACGAGTCTAATAATTACGAAGCCAATAATTACGAAGATACTAACTACGAAGTCAATAATTACGAAGCTACTAACTATGAGATGAATAACTACGAAGCTAATAATTATGAAGCTCCTAACTACGAAATCAATAACTACGAAGCTAATAACTACGAAGCTAATAACTACGAGACCACTAATTACGAAGCTAATAACTACGAGTCTACTAATTATGAAGCTATTAATTACGAGACTACTAATTACGAAGCTACTAATTACGAAGCTAATAATTACGAGGTTACTAACTACGAAGCTATTAACTACGAATATTACGAAACCGAAGATGCAGTTCCATTGTTAAAGCCGATAGAACAAGCAGACCATGGACTAATTGGGCCTGTACCACAAAATATTAAGCCAACAACAGAACCGACACCACCAGCGATTGAAGTGCCAGAGGTAAATCCAGAAATAAATCCAGATGTGCCAGCATCATCAGACCATGTAGATGAAGCACCTAAGCCAAAGCAAGCAAATCAGCAGGTACCTCCTCAACAAGCGCCTGCTGAAAATCCTGCTAACACAGAAAATAGTAACACCGCACAACAAGAAAATGGTAATGGTGAACAACAAGCAAATAATACACAAGCTCATAAGGAAGCGGAAAATATAGATGATGTAGAGCATCCAGCTAATGAGGCACCAGCTAAGCCAGCCGAAAATGCAAAAACGCCTAGCACATCCCATAAAACGCAAAATGATAAAACTTCGGGTAATGCGCGCAGACAAATTAATCAAGCAAGAGGTAAGTTACCTAAAAAAGAGGATGTGGGCAATGATTTTCCGGATGTAAATCCAAAGCCTAAGTCACAAGCGCCAGATGTGGAGTCAACGGGACTGAATAATAGCAATACAGATTATCAGATTAGCAACAATTTTGTAGGACCTATGCCAGTTAGCGATGATATATTGGCAGTACCAACATTAGCAGTGATAGAGGATAATACGAGAGTGGATTATGGTTATGAGCCACAATCACAAGTGCCAGAACAATTAGAACCAGAACAATTAGATGAAGCGGAGCAAATTGAAGAAAGCACACCACCATTTGAAGGAGCAGGTGGGGCTATGACTCCAGCGGAAGGAGATGCGCCATTGGTGGAGAATAGTGACCCACCAGAAGATTTGGGCCATTTACAAGTGCCGAATTATCCTCAGCAATATCAGCAAGATTTACAAGTACCACATCAATATAATCAAGATGTACAAATACCACAGCAATATCAGCCAGACTTGCAAGTACAATATCAGCCGGATATGCCACAGCAACAAGAAATACCTCAGCAGTATCAGCAATATCAACGACATGAAACAGAGGACACGGTTAGACAAAGATATGAGAATGTGCCACAAACTTATGCTGAAGATATGAATGGTAATGCACCGCGTAGATATAGTCCTGATACAACTAATAATGTTCCAGACTATAATAACGGTACTAATTCATATAGTGCACGAGCGCACCATGGAAATACGAAAAATAGTAATGCTGGCACAAATGCTAATAACTCTAACAACATAAATAGCATAAATACTAATAATGTTAATAACTCTAATAACGTAAATACTAATAGCATAAATACTAATAATTCTAATAACGTAAATGCTAATAACTCTAATAACGTAAATACTAATAGCATAAATACTAATAACGCTAATAACGTAAATGCTAATAATGCTAATAACGTAAATACTAATAGCATAAATACTAATAACGCTAATAACGTAAATACTAATGGAACTGGTAGCAATAATATTGGAGTTAATACAAGAGGCACTATTAATTCTAATGCAAATGGCATGACTAATACTAATAATGGTACAAATCACGTTGGCGTTAATAATAATAATAAGGCGAATAATGCAACAGGAACGTATAACAATGGAACGAGCACGTATAATCCAAATACAGGAATACCGAATTCAGGAACGTACCGAAAAGGGACTTATGATAACGGAGGAATTCCAGGTAACCTAGGAACTACCGGCATGCCTAATACAGGAACTAATGTACCAGGAACTACCGGCGTGCCTAACACAGGAACTAATGTGCCTAACTCAGCAATTAACGGCATGCCTAACACAGCAGTACCTGACCAAAATGAATTAGACGAAACTAGAGATAATGCTACTATTGCAATAGAGAATGCTACAGATATATATAAACCGGATAGCAATGACGAAAATGCAATCGCTGTAGAAAAGTCAAAGATGAATGTGATACAAGAAAGTAACACCGAAAATGAGCTAGATATTCCACCAGAAAGCATCCCATGGGCATATAACAATGCACCTGCAGTAGAGTTTGCCGATAAAACTTTAGAAAAAATGGTAGTGGCAGCAGTTGATAAAAATAAGGATGGTATTGTAAACCGCTCAGAAATATTAGCATTAAAATCTCTTAGAGTATATGAAGACGTGACAGATTTAACTGGGCTAGAATATGCACATAACTTAGTTAAACTAGATTTACATGATAACAACTTAACGGATTTAACAACGCTATCTAGGTTAACTAGCTTAAAAAACTTAACGTTATCAGACAATGAGATTACGGATTTAACACCGCTAAGAGGTTTATCAAACTTAACACGACTATCGCTTGAAAACAATAAAATAAGCAACTTAACAGGTGTAGAAACGCTACTCAACTTAAATGAGCTAGTATTAAATAACAACGAAATAACCGATTTAACACCAATAGCGGATTTATACCAACTAAAATCATTAATGTTAGCACAAAACCAAATATCAGATTTATGGCCTATTTCAGATTTAAATAATCTTAATGCGCTACATTTAGATAATAACCAAATAGGAGATATTTCCGCATTAAAAGGATTAACAAACTTAACAACGCTAGAATTAGCAGGCAATCAAATTAACAATATAGAGCCGTTATACTCAATGCAAGATTTATGGTGGCTAAACTTAAACAATAACAAAGTAACCGATATATCGCCATTACAGCCAATGCAGCACCTAACTTACTTACACTTAGATAATAATAATGTAACCGATATAGGAGTGCTTAAGCATTTTCCGCATTTAACATGGCTAACGTTAGATAACAACAATGTAACGAACATAGCATCGTTAGAAAATTTAGTGAATTTATCTAAGCTACATTTAAGCGGAAATAAAGTTAAAGATATATCCGTTTTAGAAGAGCAAGAAAGTTTATGGGATTTATCATTAGACCGAAATAGATTAGACTTAACGGACAAATATACAAAATCGGTAATAGACCAACTTATAGATGAGAAAGTAAGCGTAGTATACGATGGACAACAAGTTTAAAAATTTCTCCAAACAAAAAGGACATTCGCATTTGAATGTCCTTTTACTATTTAGTACTAGTTAAATTTATGATTAGAAACATCTAAAACATTAGTAGCCACTTGCTCACAAAACATCTGGTCATGTTCTACAAAAACCATAGTAGGCTCGTAAGCTACAAGTAAATCCTCAATCTGCTGTCTAGATAAAATATCGATAAAATTAAGC
This sequence comes from Candidatus Parepulonipiscium sp. PG-Nuni2H_MBin01, assembly GCA_001994995.1. Taxonomy (GTDB): domain Bacteria; phylum Bacillota; class Clostridia; order Lachnospirales; family Cellulosilyticaceae; genus Parepulonipiscium; species Parepulonipiscium primum. Next base: position 45,107 of record MDJM01000056.1, read on the forward strand.
GGTTCATCCCAAATGTACAAATGGGCCTGTTCTGACAAGCTCTTTGCAATAAGCACCTTCTTCTTCTGCCCACCGCTTAATTCTTCCAACTGCTTATCAAAAGCATCACGCGAAAAATCAAGTTTGCGCAAAATTGCCTTAAACAAGCTTTCATCTATTCCATTATATAAAATAAAAGTTTTCATATCGCCCTTTAAAAAACTAGTATCTTGTGGAACGTACGAAATCTTTAATTTACTCCCCTTAATTATATGCCCTTCAACTTGCTCAACTTCATTCATAATCAATTTAATCAGACTCGACTTACCACATCCGTTTTTTCCTTTTAACAGCAGTCGCTGACCTTTTAAAACTCTTAAATTAAGCTGATTAACAACTTCCCTCTCACCATAGTGAATTTGGATATTTCTCATTTCAATTAATATAGGCTTAATATACGGCTCATAATGAATTTTTAGAGCTTCTACAGTCTCAACATCCTTTAACAGCTTGGAACTTTCTTCAACTAATCTATTTTTCCTACCTTCAATCACCTTAGCACGTTTCATCATCTTAGCAGATTTATGACCTGCATAACCTTTATCAACTATATCAGTACCTAATTTCTTACTCTCTATATTATCGCTACAACCAATTGCTTTACTACTAGAAGCTTGTAACCTAGAAATTTCTTTTTTAAGCTTACTATTTTCATTACGCTCATATTGGTCTTGCCTTTGTTTATTAGTATACCAACTAGTATAGTTTCCTTTTACCACTTCTATAGTCTGCCTATTAATAGATACCACATGGTCGATTACTCTATCTAAAAATAGTCTATCATGAGAAACTAGGATAAAGCCATTTTTACTATATAAATACTGGGCTAAAATTTCACGGCCTGCTTGGTCTAAATGATTAGTTGGCTCATCTATAAGTAAAAAATTATTTTTCTTTAGAAACAAAGCCGCCAACATTAACTTAGTACGCTCACCATTGCTTAAAGTTTTAAAAGGCCTTTTTAACACATCTGCGTCAACATGAAGTAAATTAATTTCCTTTACGATTAAATCTTCAATACTATAACCATCATGCTGCATATAATTCTCCAATATATCGCCATACATCTGCAACGCATCATCAGTTGCTAGCGCAATACACTGTTCCATCTGGGCTTCCCACTGCGCATAAGGTGCAATAACATTGCGAATAACTTCTAACGTTATCCCATCTGAGTCTACTTCAAATGGGAAATAATCAAAACTACTAACCGAACTAACAATACTACCTTTATATTCATACTTATTTTGCAACAAATTTAAAAACGTAGTTTTGCCTCTACCGTTGCGTCCTATTAAACCTAATTTCCAATCGGTATCTAAAGTAAATGACGTATCGGTAAATATATTTTCATGATGTGTATCATAGCTAAAAGTCAATTTATTAACATTAATAATAGACATTTTCTCATCAGCTCCTTTTTTCTAGTACGTTTAGTTTTTAACCAGTTTTCTTGTGTTAATCATAACAACCAACAATATAATAACGAACACACATCTAATTATATCATCCATTGGTGCTATATCCCCTAAAATTCCGCCTACCAGCTGGCCTAATAATGAACTTACCAAAATTAAAGGCGTATTTATTGCACTAATTCTGGCTCTAATTTCGGCTGGAATTCCTATAACTAAAGCAACGCCAAAAATATTGTGCAATATGCTATTAAAAAATCCATATAAAAACATAATTCCAACAACTATTACTGCATACTTAGTTCCTATAAATAGCATCGGTATACTCATTCCTATTATAGCGAACAAAAGCACTTGGTATTTATGCTTATCTATATCTATTACGCTTAATAAAATAGGCGCTATTATTCCTCCTAAGGATATAAAGCCCATTGCAATTCCGTAAAGTTCAATGTTAAAATTACTTTCAAAAAATGGTAGTCTTAGTATGGTATACACTGATAGTAGAAATACTATTGTACAATAGGTGATTAGTAATCCTAGATAGGTTTTGTTTTCATGAAAAAAGATTTTAGTTGTAGCAAAAGAGTCTTTGATTTCTTGGAAGTTATAATTTAATGGTTTAGCCTCCTCATCAAGCTTCTCTTCTTCTACCTTTATAAATAATTCACTAATAGCAGAAATGATAAAAGTAATACCGTTAAATATAATAATTACCGGTATATTAAATATAAGCAGTAACATTCCCCCAATAAAGTTAGCCAAAATAGTGACAGTGTTAGAAACCACTTCTGTAATAGAACTAGCTCTAATTAATAATTTCTCTTTTATGATTAGTGGCACTAGCGTAATAATAGATGGTCTAAAGAACGCTTCAGCAATTCCAAGCAATACACTTACAACACAAATTAAAGCAAAGTTAAATTGAAATATAAAACATATCCCGAGCAAAATCATTAATAGCCCCCGAATTAAGTCACTGTAGATTAATACGGATTTTTTTTGCCATCTTTCCACCCACACACCTGCTATGGGCATAAGGATAATAGTTGGCAATATATTTAAAATTGCTATTATTGATACCATTAACGTAGATTCTGTCATGTCATAGATGCATTTTGCTATAGCCATATTGTAGATTATATCTCCAAATAGCGATACCCCAACACCTTGCCACAGTAAAAGTGAGTTTTTATTTACTAATTCCCGATTTAATTTCTCCATTATAGTTATTCCCTTTCTTTAATTTAACATTTTATCGCCCTCTAATTAAAATTTCCCCGCGTATATTGCGATAATATGTACAAAATATATATTACTATAATTCTTAATAGTTGGCAATACCATGGGACTTTTCTACAATTAAAATTTTTAAAATATTAAAAGTAAATTTTGTAAAATTAAAAATAACACTTGACATTATCTTTTTACAGGTGTATACTCAGTATAAATTAAATATTATTACCAAACGCAGTGAAGAGAAGAGTACGCAAACCACAAAGTTTACAGAGAACCTACGTATGCTGAGAGTAGGAACGGAGTGCTTGCCGAAGATGGCCTTGGAGCGGTGTACCGAGGTGTGAGAACACTTAGGCTACAACGGGATTCGCCCGTAACAGCGATAGAGTATGTTTGTACTCGATAAGGTTTATGTCGTGAGGCATAAGCGAAAAAAGGTGGTAACACGAAGCGGACTAATTCGCTCTCGTCCTTTTATGATATATCTACAGATATGTCCATATTGGATGGGAGCTTTTTTATTTGCTTATTTTTAGGGACTTGTTTATATTATGGAGGTACAGAGATGATTTACAATAACTTGTTTGAACTTATAGGTAATACACCAATTGTTAAAATTAATGACCCAGAAGTTAGTGGGCAGTTATATGCCAAATTAGAGTTTTTTAATCCAGGCGGTTCTGTAAAAGATAGGGCAGCATTGTATATGATATCGGGGCTTAAGCAAAAAGGTATTATAACGGATAGCACTACTATAGTGGAGCCTACAAGCGGAAATACTGGAATTGGGGTGGCAATGGTAGCAGCAGCTTTAAAAGTAAAGTGTAAGCTTGTTATGCCAGAGAGTATGAGTTTAGAAAGAAGAGCTATTCTTAAGGGATATGGTGCAGAGCTAGTTCTTACTAGTGCAAAAGATGGCATGGGTGGTGCAATCGCAAAGGCTAAGGAATTAGCAGAGCTAGATAATCATGTTATATTATCTCAGTTTACAAATGGGGATAACGTGTTAGCTCACAAATCTACGACAGCTAAAGAAATTATTAGAGACTTCGATAAACTAGACTATTTTGTGGCAGCGATTGGCACAGGTGGTACTATTACTGGAGTAGGTGAAATATTAAAGGAGCATTATAAAGATATTACGCTTATATCAATAGAACCTGAAACTTCACCGATACTTACCCAAGGCGTTAAAGGTCCGCATAAAATCCAAGGTATTGGAGCTGGATTTAAACCTGATATATTGAATTTAGATATTATAGATAAAATTTTAACTATATCTGATGAAGATGCTATGCAGTATGCTAGAAAATTAGGTGCAGAACATGGGATATTAGCAGGCTTCTCAGGTGGTGCAAATTATAAAATTGCTTATGATATTGCAAAGGAAGCTTCTGCAGATACAAAGGTACTATTTATTGTTCCAGATAATGGAGAGCGATATTTATCCACAGCGCTATATCAAGAAGAGTAATACTTACTTTAACTATTGGTAACGTGGGTGTTGCCAATAGTTACATATTAATAGTAGAAAAAATTATTGAATTAAAAAAGCTATTGAAGCTGTTAACTTAATATGAGAACTCTCTAAAAGGAAGCTTTGGGGTCCAGGGGCAAAGCCCCACACCACCGGAGCAGCGATTGTTACTAAAAAATTTTGGAGGCTTTTCATACTTATAATAAAAAAATTATTGCATTAAAAAATCTACACAGCAACAATTATGGGGGGATAAAATGATAAAGATTAATAATGTAGTAAAGAAATTTACTACAGGTACAAAGGAATTTACCGTGCTAGACAATATTAGTTTGGAAATCGCAAAAGGCGAAATTGTTGGCATAATTGGTATAAGTGGAGCTGGGAAAAGTACGCTACTTAGATGTATCGGCGGACTTGAAGTTCCATCCTCAGGTACTATAGAAGTTGATAATAAGAACATAGCGGATTTAGATGCTAAACAAAAGATTGAGTACTACAAAAGCCTAGGAACAATATTCCAAGGATACAATTTAATGATGCAACAAACAGTTGCTAAAAATATAGCATTACCGCTTGAAATTAACAGAGTAAACAAGGCTGAAATTGAGGTAAAAGTAAATACGTTATTAACATTAGTCGGACTTGAGGATAAAGCAAAGGAATATCCTGCTAGACTTAGCGGAGGTCAAAAACAGCGTGTAGCTATAGCTCGAGCGCTTGCTAATAATCCTAAATTACTATTATGTGATGAACCTACATCAGCGCTAGACTGCCTTACGACTAGAGCAATACTAGATTTACTAAAAAAGATAAATGCAGAGCTTGGGATTACAATCGTAATTATAACTCATGATATTGAAGTTGTGGAAAGCATTTGTGATAAGGTAATAGTGTTAGATAAAAGTAATCTAGTAGAACAAGGATTAGTAACAGAAGTATTAAGTTTACCTCAAGCCGATATAACTAAACAATTTTTAGGAAAAGAGGCACATCAATGGTAGAAATATTACTAGAAGGAACGTTAGAAACTTTGTATATGACATTTGCATCAACACTGCTGGCATATTTAATAGGAATGCCACTTGGCATATTAGTTACTATTACAGATGAAAAAGGAATTATGCCAAATAAAATCATTAACGGAGTAATTGGTTGTGGGATTAATATAATTAGGTCAATTCCATTTATTATATTACTAATTGCTTTAATTCCACTTACTAAACTAATTGTAGGCAAAAGCATTGGTTCAACTGCTGCAATCGTACCGCTAGTTATTGGTGCTGCTCCATTTGTAGCTAGAATGATAGAATCGTCATTACACGAAGTTGACAATACGCTTATTGAATCAGCAATAGCTATGGGGTGTAACAAAAGGGAAGTGATTTTTAAAGTTATGATACCAGAAGTAATACCAAGTATTGTTAGAGGACTTTCAATTACGCTAATTACGCTAATAGGCTACTCAGCAATGGCAGGAGCAGTTGGTGGCGGTGGTCTTGGGGATATTGCAATCCGCTACGGTTATTATAGATACCAATACGATACAATGATGCTGACTATTTTTATTTTAATCATTATGGTTCAATTGATACAATTTACATGTAACTATATTGCTAAAAAGATAGATAAGAAAGTCAGATAATTTTATATTATATTAAAATCAACAAAAGGGGATAACTCCCCAAATTAATTATATACAAAATAGTACCATATTACAAGTAGAAAAGTTAAAATTAATAGTAAAAATTTATAACAAACTTAAAGAAAGAGGAATTGAGATGAAAAAATTAGCAATAGCATTTAGTTTATTAATTGCATTAACAGGATGCGCAAGTGCAGATGTACAATCAGAAGCAACAGGACTTACAACAATTACAGTAGGAGCGTCACCAGCTCCGCATGCAGAAATATTAGAGTTTGTAAAACCTACATTAGCAGAACAAGGGATATATCTTGAAATTGAAGAGTTTACAGACTATGTGTTACCGAATATAGCAGTAGATGAGGGCGATTTAGATGCGAATTTCTTTCAACATGTGCCGTATTTAACTAATTTCAATGAAAATAACGGTACAGATATTGTATCAATAGGCGCAGTGCATTTTGAGCCACTTGGAATTTATGCTGGCAAAAGCACCTCATTGGATGACTTAACAAAAGGAGGCGCTGAAGTTGCCATACCTAACGACACCGTTAACGAAGCTCGCGCACTAGCTTTATTAAATCAATTGGGAGTAATAGAGCTTGATGAAACAGCAGGTCTTAGCGCAACGCCAAATGATATAATTAACAATCCTTACAATATAAGCTTTGTAGAAATCGAGGCTGCACAAGTTCCAAGAATAATTCAAGAGGTGGATTTTGGAATTGTAAACGGAAACTACGCTTTAGATGGTGGAATTGTTGATTTGGTTGTGGCAACAGAAGATAATAACTCGGAGTTTGCGATTTTATATGCAAATATAGTTGCAACTCATGGGTCAAACGTTAATAATGAAGCACTTAAAATACTTGTAGAGGCGCTACAAAGCCAAGAGACTATAGATTTTATTACTTCTAATTATAACGGAATTGTACTTCCAGCAGGAAATTAGTAGCTTTTGGGGAATTGCTACTTATTACGGAAGCTTTAGACGTTAGTAGCTTTTGGGGAATTGTTGCTAACAACGATGGTTATGATTTATAAGCTTTAAACTTTAGTAGCTTTTGGGGAATTGCTACTAACAATTAATTTAATTGGGATTTTTATTTAAGAGAACCAAGCATATCAATGTGGGAATAAGCTTGGAATTATGATTTAAGAAAGAGGGATGAGATATGAAAAAGTTAGCATTGTTTTTAAGTATAGCAGCATTGACAGGTTGTTCTAGTTCAGAAGTGTTGCAAACTGAAGCTACAACAGGTGTTACAACTATTACTATAGGCGCAACGCCAACACCAGCAGGGGAAATATTAGAATATGTAAAGCCTTTATTGCTAGAGCAAGGGATATATCTAGAAATTAAAGAATTTACAGACTATATATTACCAAACATAGCAGTAGAAGAGGGAGACTTAGATGCGAACTTCTTTCAGCATATTCCTTATCTAACTGACTTTAACGAAAATAATGGTACGGATATAGTTCCAGTAGGGAAAGTACTTTTTGCGCCACTTGGGATTTATCCTGGAAAAAGCACAGAGCTTGAGGAGTTAAAAAAAGGTGGAGTTGAAATTGCAATACCTAATGACACAACAAACGAAGCTCGCGCATTGGCATTACTGGAACAGCTAGGGATAATTGAAATTGATAGCTCAGCAGGACTTTCGGCAACTCCAAAAGATATAATTAGCAATCCATATGATGTAAGCTTTATAGAAATTGAAGCGGCACAAGTTCCAAGAATAATCCAAGATGTGGATTTTGGTGTTATAACTGGTAATTATGCTCTAGACGGTGGATTTACTGACTTAGTTTTAGCAACAGAAGATAGCCAGTCCGAATTTGCTATCTTATATGGTAACGTAGTTGCAACCCATAGTTCAAACGCTGATAATGAAGCTATTAAAACACTTGTAGATATTTTGCAAAGCCAAGTGACGATAGATTTTATAAATGATACGTATAACGGCGCAGTGCTGTCAGTAATTGATTAAGCAGATTTTAATATGTTATAGTCTAACATTTTATGGGGATAATTTGTAAAGGAGATCTGTGTTATGGAAAATCAACTAATTAATGTAAGTGAAATCAATCTAGATGAAATTAGAATAACTGCTGAAGAGTATTATAAACGTGGGGACTTTTATTGCTCAGAAGCTATTATGAAAACTATTAAAGATGCATTTGAGATGCCAATATCTGATGACATAATAAGAGTAACATCAGGTTTGGGCGGCGGAATGGGAATGTCTGGTTGTGTATGCGGAGCATTATCTGGAGGGAATGTTGTACTAGGCTTAGTTTTTGGGAGAACAACGCCTAAAGACCCTCAAGTTGATATTACTATGCGTTTAACTAATGAGTTGCATGATATATTTAGAGCACATCATAAAACTGCATGTTGTCGTATTCATCTTAAAAAAGTTGAGTTTGGCAGCGACGACCATATTGCTCAGTGTTCTTATTTTACTGGCGATATGGCATATGAAGTGGCTAAAATTATTTGCAGAGAATTAAATATTAAAACAATATCATAAAAGGGAGAGATATCTATGGAAAATCAATTAATCAATGCTACGGAAATAGATTTAGAAAAAGTTCGTGTAACTGCAGAAGGATATTATCAACGTAGAGACTTCAGCTGTTCGGAAGCTATTATGAAAACTGTTAAAGACGAATTTCAAATGGCAATATCGGATGACTTAATTAAAGCAACATCAGGTTTGGGAGCTGGTATAGGAATGTCTGGTTGTGTATGCGGAGCGCTATCTGGGGGATGCGTTGTATTAGGATTAGTATTTGGTAGGTCAGTTCCTAAAGACCCACAAGTTGCTACTGCTAGGCGTTTAACTAATGAGTTGCATGATATTTTCCGCGACCACCATAAAACTACTTGTTGCCGTATTCATTTAAAAAAAGTTGAGTATGGAGGGCCTGAGCATATTGCACAATGCGCTTATTTTACAGGCGATATGGCATATGAAGTTGCTAAAATTATTTGCAGAGAATTAGAAATAAAAACAATATAGATATTGGGGGATTTATAATGGAACTTTTATATTTAGCGATTGGATTAATCACTACAACTGTTGGGGCTATTTCTGGCATTGGGGGCGGAGTTATTCTTAAGCCTGTACTAGATATGTTTGGTCACTTTGATATATCAACTATCGGTATTTTATCATCATGCACAGTGCTTGCAATGTCTACTGTTGCACTTACAAAAAAGTTTATTGCTAAAGCCAAATTTGAATATAACCGACTGCTGCCGTTATCTTTAGGAGCTGTATTGGGGGGATTTGCTGGGAAGTATATATTTGCACTTTGTTTGCAGCATGCTTCTAATGAAGGTATGGTAAAAATTGCGCAGTCAGTTGTATTAGCTCTGCTGATGGTGTTTGTTTTACTGTTTAGCGTATATAAAAAGAAAATTAAAACTTTCGACGTTACAAGTGGTATTGTTTGTCTTGCCGCTGGTCTTGGTATGGGAACTATTTCATCGTTTCTAGGTATTGGTGGCGGACCTATCAATGTGCCGATTATTATTATTTTATTTTCATGCAATGCTAAAGAGGCAGCTATTTATTCTATCTTTACTATTTTCTTATCACAAGCTTCAACACTTGGAAATACCTTATTTACAGTAGGTTTTGGAGCATATGACTTAAGCGTAGTTGGCTATATGATAGTGGGCGGTATTTCTGGTGGCTTCCTTGGCGATGCTATTAATAAGAAGCTGGACACTCATCAAGTTGAGAAGATGTTTAACTTAGTTATGGTTGTAGTTATTTTACTTAATGTGTATAACGTTATTTCAGTTATATCTAAATATTAATGTGAAAAGGGTTGTAGGCCATTGTCTACAGCCCTTTTTGTCATAAGTATAAAATTTATATCATACATATTTTATTAATTCACCTTCTAAAAAGGAGTAATTCTATGAAAAAATTATTTAATAAATTTAGTATACTTGGCATTATAGTCATCTTAGTTATCCTCAATCCATGGGTAGGTAATCCTATTTCAAAATGCTTAGTATATGTAAATTCTAATAAATATATCGCTGAAAATTATGATGAGTTAAATCTTGAGAAGAAAATAGGCTTTGATTTCAAAACAACTCAATATTATGTAAGACTTACTAGTCCTACAATACCGGATTTGTATTTTTATTTAACTTATAATATGAACGGTACACTCCAACGGGATTCATATGAAAGCTATATATTACAAGGTCGTAATGTACTATATAGGCTGGAACAAGTATATAGGCAAGAAATGGATATAATAGTTGAAAACTTAACAGAAAATCCATTGTTTAAAGATAGCGAGGTATATATTTTTGCAATGTTAATATCTGAATCCCAAGGCGGAATTGATGGAACTACGTTAGAGCTTAATCAACAATATGATATAAACGAAATAGGCAAAGCAGGGGGACTAATTGATGTAATGGTTACTTTTTCTGATTATAATACTAGTTATGAACAAGGAGCCATGGCCATACAAGAAATCAAAACAATATTGGATGAAGCTAACTTAGGGTTTCGTTTTATAAATTTTTATATGGTAAATGAAGATGGAAATTTTGCTTATCAAGTAGATTTTTTGCCATATGAAGAAATAGATAGCCCTGATTTAGCACAACAAATACACAACTTAGGACTATAGATTATTATAGTCCTTTTTACAGTTCTTATTAGTACATTTTGTTTGTGGACACTTTATCCATCGACTTAATTGCACGTGAATCATACAAAGACTTAAGTTCATTAGAACAGTATTTAGTATTGCAAGGTAAAAATCATCCTGATATACAATCTGTATATTTTGCAAACAGCAACAAGGAATTAGTCCAATCAGATAATTTGGTTAGACCAACTAATTATGACCCGACTACACAAGATTGGTATGTTAATGCTCTTACTGCAGATGACTATTATTTTAGCTCGCCATATATAGATGCATTTTCTGATGAACGAATTATTACTGTGTCAAAAAAAATGGTGGACAACGATAATCAAATAGTTGGAGTTTTAGCTATAGATGTAGTTTTAGAAGAGCTAAATGATTTGGTAAGCTGGCTATCACAAGAAGATGGGCAACGTGTAATGGTCATAGATAATAATGGTACAATCTTATTACATGCAAATGACGAACTTCGCGCTTCAAAATCTGGAACCACAAATTTAATTGAAATAAATCCCGAGTATGGCAATTTGTTAAGTGTTGCAGAAGGTGAAGTTATGCCCGTTGGGGATACATATGGATTGTACAGAGTCATTGATAACACTCCACTTAGAATTATTTCAGAATATGAAATTAGTTTTATGCTATCTAGTCTATTAAACGAATGCATTGTAGCGCTAGGATTTATTATAGGTGGAATGCTTATTATTCATATTGTCCTGAACCTCCCATGACTAAAGTCACAGGGTTCTTGGTCGATAGTCGCAACCGACTAAGCATAACCAAGCTATCCCCGTAGTCCCTACGGTTGTTGTATA
>MDJM01000057.1 GCA_001994995.1 Candidatus Parepulonipiscium sp. PG-Nuni2H_MBin01
CTCAGTCGGTAGAGCAGAGGACTGAAAATCCTCGTGTCACTGGTTCGATTCCGGTTCGGGGCATAAATAAAAAGAAACTTCCTTAAATAGATGTTAAATCTAACTTAAGGAAGTTTCTTTTTTGCGTAATAATATTTTGTTTAATAATATTTTGCTTAGTATCAAATTGTTTTGCTATAAATCTTAAAAATTTATTATTGCTGTAAGGAATAAGTTAATTATAATCTAATTATATTGGAGTTAATTTATTACTTAAAGTTGGATAAAATATAGAATAACCCAAATAGAATTTTACCTTCTCTTTTTTTTATGCAAAAAATTGAAAAAAATTTTAAAAACTATGTTTAATACTTCTTGAAATTGGAAATAATATCATTATAAGTATAAGAGCTGTTAATTTTTAGTTCTAGGGAGAAGCCCTAGGTCACTTGGCTTTTAATTGCCAGTTATAGCAGCGTTTTAATCATAAAGGAGGAGGCGTTTATTATGAATTCAGATGTAAAAGGTGTAAAATACATATACCCAAAGCGTGGCGAAATATATGAAGCTGATTTGGGTATAGGGGATGGAAGTGAGCAAGCAGGTGTTAGACCTGTACTAATTATTCAAAACAATACGGGGAATCATTATTCTCCAACTATAATATGCGTACCACTTACGTCAAAGTGTAAGAAGCATATGCCTACACATCATACATTGACTAAGTTAGATTATGAATTTTTAACTTATGATTCTATTGTGCTTTGTGAGCAAATAAAAACTATTTCTAAGCGTAGGCTTTCCCATAGAATAGGGATGGTTTCAAAAGAAGATATGAAAACTATAGGCGAGAAATTATGTGTTAGTATTGCCTTATAAATATTGTATAACCTAAATAGTTTTTTGCGGTTTATTTAGGGGGCTTTTGGCCAGTAATTATTAGCCTAGAGCCATACCCCTAGGTTAGGAGGAATTTGATGAGTGCATGTTTTTATTGTGAGAATGGCGATAAGTTAAAAAGTTTAATGATAGAAGTATGCCAACTTAAATATTCTATTGTTTATCTTAATAGAGACCAGAAACATAAGGGGCGCGTAATTGTCGCATTTAAAGGGCATAAGGAGGAGTATTTTCAGTTTACTCCTGAGGAGAATCAAGGATATTTTGCTGAGTTAGCTCTTGTTGCTAAAGCAATTTTTGTTGCCTTTGAGCCTCAAAAAATAAATTATGCCACATTTGGAGATTTAGTACCTCATGCTCATATGCATGTTGTGCCTAAATATAAGGATGGTTTACAATGGGGCCGGCCATTTAATGATGGTGTCGATAAGGTATTTTTAGATGATGCTGAGTATGATAGTATTATAGGTATACTTAATAATGAAATAAAAAAACTTCTAGGGTAATTTGTTGCCTAGAAGTTTTTTTTATTACAAAATTTATTCAGTATATATATAGATAGTTTAACAAACACTAAGTTACGACTATTTTATGAAAAGAGGGTGTTTATGAAATTTTACTTAGATTCAACATTACAAACTGCAGCGACAATTGTTCCTATTTTTGAAGGTGAGAATATAGAAGATGGTTTTATTAAGCAGATTATTGATATAGACGTTTTTAAGGCTAAGTTTAAAGATATTTATGTTTATATAGATAAAGATACTTTGCACCAAACTATTTTAGTTGGTTTAGGTGAGGAGGATAAGTTAGATTTAAATAAGTATACAGAAGCTATTGGTAAGGCTGCTAGGCATGCGAAGTCTTTAAAAATAACTAAGTATGGTGTACATTGTAAGTTATATAAGGATATGACTCAAGCGGAGTTGGTGCCAGTAGTGGTACAAGGTACTGTTTTAGCAACGTATCAGTTTGAGAAATATAAGTCAGAAAAAAAAGAATATGATGCAGAGGTTGCAATTATATTTGATAATGAACCACAGGCTGAGTTAGCTGATATATTAAATGAAACTGTGAATATTGTTGATGGTGTAATAGTTGCTAGAGATTTTATTAATGAACCTGCTAATGTTTTATACCCAGAGTCGTTTGCTAATAGAGTAGCCAAGCTTGGTCAAGATATTGGGCTAGAGGTGCAAGTGTTTGATGAGAAGCAAATTCAAGATATGGGTATGGAGGCGCTTTGGGAGGTTGGAAAAGGTTCTGATAAGTTGCCTCGTTTGATTGTAATGCGTCATATGGCGGCTCCAGATGATAGTGAAATTCTTGGTGTTATAGGTAAAGGATTAACTTTTGACACTGGTGGATATTCATTAAAACCTAGTGACTCTATGAAGGATATGAAAAATGATATGGGAGGCGCTGGTGCTGCTGTTGGGCTGATGTATGCTATTGTGAAAAATAATGTTAAGAAAAATGTTATAGGTGTAATTGCAGCTGCTGAGAATGCTATTTCTGGCCATAGCTATAAACCAGGTGATATTATTGGGTCTATGGGCGGTAAAACTATTGAGGTTATTAATACTGATGCTGAAGGTAGATTAACTTTAATTGATGCTGTTACTTATTCTATTGAGAAGGAGAATGTAACTAAAATTATTGATATGGCAACTTTAACTGGTGCTGTATTGGTGGCGCTTGGTGATATTGCAACTTGTGTAATTACTAATGATGATGAGTTTTACCATAAGTTAACAGAAGCGGCTAAGTATACTGATGAGAAGTTTTGGCAATTGCCAGCTTATGAGGAGTATAAGGAGTTGTTTAAAGGTAAGGTTGCCGACCTTGCTAATGCGGGTAGTAAGCTTGCTGGCTCTATTACTGCAGGGATGTTTATTGGTGAGTTTGTGCAAGGTAAGCCTTGGATGCATTTAGATATTGCAGGTACTGCTTGGTCTGATAGAGATGTTTCGGAGCTTTCTATAAAGGGTGCAACAGGCGCTCCGGTTAGAACTTTATATAATCTAATAAAATAGGGTATAGCCCTGGTATACGGAGGAAATCTAATGTTGAATACGCCACTTTTTGATGCTTTAATGAATTATTCTAACAATAAATATCCATATCATATGCCAGGGCATAAGTTTGGTAATAATGTGGATTTGGATTTGATGAAATTAGATGCTACAGAGGCTACTGGTTTAGATAATTTATATGATGCTGATGGTATTATTGCTCAGGCTATGGAACTGATGGCTAAGTTTTATAAATCTAAGCATTGTATTTTTTTAACTAACGGCTCTACGGCAGGTATTATAGCAGCAATACTTACTGTGTGTAAACCTGGAGATAAGTTGATTGTAGCTAGAAATTGCCATTATAGTGTGTGGAATGCTATGATTCTAGCGGATGTAGTTCCTATATATGTGTCGCCTGAGTATGTTAATAATTGTGTTATAGGATGTATTAAAGCTCATGAGATAGAAATAGCATTGATGGAGTATCCGGAAGTTAAGGGTGCAATTATAGTTAGCCCTACATATGAGGGTATAATTTCTGACGTTAAGAGTATTAAGAAGCTGTTAGGAAATAAGGTTTTAATTGTAGATGAGGCTCATGGTTCGCATTTTATATTAAGTGATATTTTTCCTAGCAGCAGTATAACTCAAGGCGCAGATTTGGTGATTCAGAGTATGCATAAAACACTGCCCGCAATAACACAAAGTGCATTAATTCATATTTGTTCGGATACAATAGATTATACCGATGTTATCCGAAGCCTTAAATTGGTCCAGACTAGTAGCCCGTCTTATATTATGATGGGTATGATGGATTATATACGTGGGTATATTGAGGATAATTTAGGTTTGATACAAAGTACGTATGTTGTTTCCTTACTTAGGTTGCGTAAGCAATTACACGAGTTGGATAATTTAGTTTTATTACAAAATGATGATATTAGCAAGATTGTTATAGGTACTATTAAGATAACGGGTTATAAATTAATGGAGTGGTTAGAACAATCATATAATTTAGGGGTTGAGGCAGCTTTTCCATCTTATGTTATATTGATAACTACTATGGCAGATACTATAGATAGATTTGATTTTCTAGCTGATGCTTTAACTGAGATTGATGTTAAATTAACTAAGTTCACAGATATAGAAGAAGAACATGAGTTACCGAATGCTACACACACAATCGGTATGTCAGTTAGAGAGGTTTATTTTAAAGAACATTGCGAGATAAATATAGAGGATGCGGCAAATTATGTTTGTGCTCAGAATATTATGTTGTATCCGCCAGGTGTTCCTTTAGTATGCATAGGCGAAGTTATAACGGCTAGGCATATTGAGCTGATTTTAAAATATAAAGATAAATTAAAAGGGGTACGTGGCCAAAATATATTAGTGGTTGTTGTTTAAGAACAAGCGAACGGGGGAATACTATGAATAATAGCATACAAGTCCAACAGTTGCAAATGCCACAGCTTAGGGAAATAAGTGCGGCTAAAGACATTGTTACTGATAAAGCTTTTAGGTTTACATTGCTTAGTCAAATTGGCGAGAGTGATTTAGAGATTAAGTTAACTCAGATGGTGGAGACGATTACTGAGCAAGGTAAGAAAATTAGTAAGCATATGGACATTAGAGATATTAAATCTTATAGGCAAATGATAAGTGAGTTTATGAATGAGGTTACTACTAATAGTCATAAATTTTCAAGAGAAAATACTTTAGATAAGCGCGGCAGGCATAGAGTTTATGGTATTATTAGAAATGTTAACGATAAGCTTGATGAATTAGCAGAAGAGTTAATGAGGACGGAAAAGAACCAGATTTCTATATTAGATAAGATAGGAGAAATTCAGGGCTTAATATTAGACTTATTTACTTGATAGGACTTTTTAAAGTCCTTTTTTTTACCCTGCTATCATTTTAAGGATAAAGTATATGGAAAGAATAATAGGACATAAAGTTATAAAGGAATATTTTACAAAAGTATTAGAACATAAAAAGCTAGCACATAGTTATATTTTTGAAGGTCAAGAAGGGGTGGGGAGGAATTCTGTTGCTAATGTTATCGCAAAAAGTTTGTTATGCCTAAATGGTACTAAGCCCTGCAATACTTGTAGTGCTTGTCATCAATTTGATGTACATACACATCCAGACATTATTAGAATAGATAAGGATGCTCGTTCAATAAAAATTGATGTTATACGTAAGTATGTAGTTAGGGAGTTGAGTGTTAAGCCATATCAAAGTGAGTATAAGGTTATTGTTGTAAATCATGCGGAGGCTTTAACTGTGGAGAGTCAGAATGCGTTGCTTAAGGCGATTGAGGACCCGCCGAGTTATGGGGTGATTATTTTTATTACTAATAATATAGATATGTTGTTGCCTACTATAAAGTCTCGTTGTATTCATATTAGGTTTAGTGGTTTAACGGATGAGGAGGTTAAATCTTGTATTAAGTCTGGCAGCAAGGCTATTATTAAGTTTGCTAATGGTAGTATAGGAGTTGCGAAAAGGTTAGTGGAGGATGAGGATTTTAAAGAGCTTAGGGCAAAGAGCGTGGAGTTTTTATCTAGGTTAGAAACTGCGGATATAATGCAGTTGTATGATATAGTTAATAATGTAGTGAAGCAAGTGGAGATTTTGGATTTTTGGATTTTATGGTATAGGGATTTACTTTTGTATAAAAGTACTGGGTCACGTGATTTGTATTATGCAGATTATGAGCGTATGTTGGTGGATATGGCAACTGGTTTAAATTATCATACGATTAGTGATAATTTGGATAATATACAAACTGCTAAATTGGATATTTTGGCTAATAGCTATGCTTTGTTTGTGATTGAGAATTTGTTGCTTAGGTTAAAAGGGAGTTGGAGGTAAAGTTATGGCAGTAGTAATAGGTGTTAGATTTAAAACTGTAACAAAGGTTTATTTTTTTGACCCAGAAGGTGTGGAGTATGCTAAGGGTGAGAATGTAATTGTTGAGACATCTAGAGGGCTTGAGTATGGGGAGGTTGTGCAGTCTAATAGGGAGCTTGAGGATAGTGAGGATATACCTCCATTAAAGCCTGTTGTTAGAATTGCAACTCCGGAGGATTATGAGATTGTTAAGGCGAATAAGGTTAAGGAAAAAGAGGCTTTTTTTATATGCAAAAATAAGATTGCTAAGCACGGTTTAAATATGAAGCTTATTGAGGTTGAATATACGTTTGATAATACTAAGCTGTTATTTTATTTTACTTCAGAGGAAAGAGTTGATTTTAGGGAGTTAGTAAAGGATTTAGCGGCGATTTTTAGAACTAGAATTGAGCTTAGACAAATTGGGGTGCGTGATGAGACTAAGTTATGTGGTGGTGTAGGTATTTGTGGTAGGGAGCTATGTTGTCATGCATTTTTAAATGATTTTCATACTGTGTCTATCAAGATGGCTAAGGACCAAAATCTTTCGCTTAATCCTGTTAAAATTTCTGGAATTTGTGGTAGGCTTATGTGTTGTTTGCAGTATGAGGATGAGAGTTATATTGAAATCCGAGAGAGGTTGCCTGAGGTTGGAGAGATTGTAATGACTCCAGATGGCAAGGGCGAGGTGCTTGCTGTTAATGTGTTGCGAGAGCAGATTAGGGTTGCTGTTAAGAGGAAGGATAAGGATACTAAGGAGGCTTTTGTATATTCTAGTGGGGATATAAAGCTTGCTAGAGAGATGAAGGGTTGCGGGGGTTGTTCATCGCAAGGTTGTTGTAATGATGATAAGCCAGCAGTTAGTAAAAAGAAGCCCCAAAAGAGGCCACCAAAGAAGAAAGGTAACGACAAACATGAGAATAGATGATATACAACGAAATGGGTATAGGATTTTTCAGAATCCAGATGTATTTTGTTTTGGAGTAGATGCAGTTCTATTAGCGCATTATGTTAAAGTTGGTAGGCAGTGTGAGCGGATTTTAGATATAGGGACTGGCACGGGTATTATTCCTATATTGATGCATGCTATTTATCAGAAGGGTAAGTATGTTGGGATAGATATTCAATCTGATATGATTGATATGGCTAAGCAGTCTGTGGAGCTTAATAATATTGGTAATGATATTGCTATGGAATGTATGGATATTAAGGATTTTAGGCTAAATTTTAATAGAGAATCTTTTGATGTGGTTACTTGTAATCCTCCTTATATGAAAGGTAAGGCTGGGCTAAAGAATGAGAATTATAGCAAAACTGTTGCGCGACATGAGGTTGCTTGTAGTTTGGAGGATATAGTAGAAGCGGCTTCGTTTGTTTTAAAGGAGAAAGGTAGGTTAGCATTTATCCACCGTGCTCATAGGCTTGTGGATATACTTTTTTTGATGCGTAAGTATAAGGTGGAGCCTAAGCGGATGAGGATGGTGTATCCAAAGTTAAGTAAAGCGCCGACTATGGTGTTGGTGGAAGGGATTAAGTATGCTAATGCGGAGCTTAAAGTGGATAGGCCTTTGATTGTTTATAATGAAGATAATACTTATACGGATGAAATTTTAGAGATTTATGGGAGGAATTAGTTATGTATGGTACGTTAATATTGTGCGCAACACCTATTGGGAATTTAGAAGATATAACGTATAGAACGGTTAGAACGTTAACTGAGGTGGATTATATATTGGCTGAGGATACGAGGCATACTAAGAAGTTGTTAAGCCATTTTGATATACACACGCCGCTGACTAGTTATCATGAGCATAATAAGCTGGAGAAGGCACCTAGATTAATTGAGTATTTAAAGGAAGGAAAAAATTTGGCGTTAGTGACCGATGCAGGAACTCCTGGTATATCAGACCCGGGTGAGGATTTGGTTAGGATGGCGCTTGAGCATAGTATATGCGTTACTTCAACTCCTGGCGCAGTGGCAGCTATTACAGCGCTTGTTATATCTGGTAAAAGTACAAGGCGGTTTGTATTTGAAGGGTTTTTGCCTGCTGATAAAAAGGAGAAAGCTTATATTTTGGATGTTCTTAAAGACGAGGTTCGCACGATTGTTTTATATGAAGCACCGCATAGATTGGTTAAAACTTTACAATGTTTGGAGCAAGTTTTGGAAGACCGGGCTATTTCGGTGGTTAAGGAATTGACTAAAAAGCATGAGAGCATTTTAAATACTACTATTTCAGATGCAATAAGATATTTTAGCGATAATCAGCCTAAAGGTGAGTATGTTTTGGTGATAGATGGTAAGGATAGAGAGTCTATTAGGCAGCATGAGCAGTTGTTATGGCAGCAGATGTCTATAGAAGCGCATTTACAGTTATATGTTGATAAAGGAATGGCTGAAAAAGATGCGATGAAGCAGGTTGCTAAGGATAGAGGGGTTAGCAAAAGAGATATATATGCTGTTGTCAAACATTAAATCACTCACCCTGTTGACAGCATAATTATTTATTAAGCAGGTCTAATTGCAAAACGTAGCTGTGGTAGCAAGAATTTGCTAGTTAGCCCTAATAGAACTATATTTATAGGCAGTGTTATAAGATTAACAGCAATCCGCGTGGATAATACTGCTATATAACTATCGCCATAAAGTAAACTAAGCCATATTGTGTTAAGTCCAAATGTTATTATCACTAGGCTAAGTACTTGAATTAAAATAATCCGCCACCAACTAAAGTGCTTATTATATAATAAAATACCATAAATAAAACCTGATACCATAGCACTAAAAGTAAATCCTGGATGGAATGCGCCAGTTGAGAATAGGAAAAATCCTAATACCTCACCAGCTCCACACCCAATAGCAGTCCACATAGGACCAAAGAATGTGGCCATAATAGCTGTGCCAACAAAGCCAAAGTTGATTCTTATCGTGTTTCCAAGGTTTATGCTTAGATAACGGCTAAGAATAATTTTCATAGCTATTAGTACGCCCATAATTACAATTTCTCTAGTTGTTAATTTGAATTTCATATCTACCTCCTTATGAGTGGAAGCAGCTTTAAAAGGCAGCGGAATGCGAGGTAGATACCGCAAACATTAGTTTTTCGTCAAGGTGACAACTTCCCGTTCACCAAGCACTTAACGCATCTACCCCTACTCTGCCAAACAGGGGTTTTGTGATAAGACGATTATAACATAACTTGTTTAAAAAAACAATATGGATTAGTTTAGTTTTTGTTTGATGTATAAAATGTTATGACTAATTAAGTCAGAAGTAGCGCAGTTTTTATTTAAGCTGAGCTATTTTTTATTGTTTTTATTGTGCCTATAATTTGACTTGTAATAAATTTTATGATAAAATATAAATTATCTTCTAAATTAGAAAGGAAAAAAGTCATGAAAAAGCCAATAGCAACAATAACTATGCAAGATGAGCGCACTATGGTATTTGAGCTTTACCCTGAGCATGCGCCAAATACTGTGAATAATTTTGCACAGCTTGCAAATTCAAGTTTTTACGATGGGTTGCCATTCCATCGAATTAGGAAGGATTGGGTGTTACAAGGAGGTTCTACAGACGGTACATGCCTTAGTCCAACGGAGTTTTCTATTAAAGGCGAGTTTTCTCTAAATGGGGTTGATAATCCTATTAAACATGTGAAAGGTGTTTTGTCTATGGCTAGGTATGACCATACTGATAGCCAAGCTGTTCAGTTTTTTATTGTACATAAGGAAGTTGCCGATACTTTGGATGGCAATTATTCGGCTTTTGGGAGTATTGTAGCTGGTCAGGATTTGCTTGAGGAGCTAGCTCATGTGCCAACTGATGAAACTGATGGTAAGTTTAATCCGCCTTTAACGCCTGTTATTATTAAGAGTATTAGGGTGGAGGCTAATGATTATGTTTTACAATTTCCGCAGCGCATTGTGCCGGCTGTTTCAAAGAAGTATACGGGTAATGCGAAGTAAGGGGGGATTTTTGTATGCCAGGAATATTAGCATTTACTATTTTTGCATGTATTTTTACGCTTAGCGAGTATATCGCATTAAAGACTAGGGCGACGCTTTCAACAATTTTTGTTGTTGGGGCTGTTTTGTTATTTAGTTTTTGGTTTGGGTTACCTGCTGAGATATTTGAAAGTTCGGCTATTTTGCCTATTGGTAGTGTTATGATTGGTATTCTTATTACTGGGATGGGTAATTTGCTGGATTTTGCAGAGCTTAAGCGCCAGTGGAGAACGGTTGTTGTAGCTACTCTTACTGTTGTTATTGCAACTGCTTGTGTGTTTTTAATAGGCCAGTTTATAATTGGTCGCGATTTAGCTTTAGCAGGCGCTCCTATTTTTGCTGGCAGCAGTACTGCTTCTATAGTTATGAATTCAACCTTAATAGCTCAAGGTAGAGACCAATTATCTCTTTTTGTTGTACTTATGTTAGTTTGCCAAACTTTTGTGGGAATTCCAGTAGCTTCTTATTTTTTAAAGATTGCCGCTAGAAAATTTTTGCAAAGTGATGCTAGCAAGGAGCCAATTAAGTTGGAAGAGCTTTATGAGGATAATAAAAAGCGTAAGTTGTTACAGTTGCCAGATGAGTTAGAGCGACCTTCTATGTCTCTAGCAAAGCTTGGTATTGTTACTGTTTTAGCTTACTATACTTCTATTTTAATGAATGGTGCACTAAATTATATTGTAATTGCGCTAGTGTATGGAACTATATTTTCTGAGTTAGGATTTTTGGAGAAGAATGCTCTAGAGAATACTAAGGCGTATGGCTTTATGTTATTGTCGTGTACTATCATGATTTTTTCAAATTTGCCAAACGCTCGCCCAGCTCAGTTGTTAGAGTTATTAGTTCCACTTGCTGTAGTTTTAGGCATAGGGGTTTTGGGCGCTTGTGTATCTGGCGTTGTAGTTGGTAAAATTTTTAAAGTGGAGCCATGTATGGCGATTTGTATGTGTCTTACTTGTATGTTTGGTTTTCCTACTACTATGTTTATGTCAAATGAGGTGTCGATTGCAATCGGTAAGGATAAGGATGAGCAAAAGCTTTTGGATAGTTATTTGCGACCTAAGATGATAACTGCTGGTTTTATAACTGGTATTATTTCTATTATTCTTGCAGGCTTTGTTGCTGGCATTATTTAAAATACGCCTCTTAAATAGGAACCTCCCCTTAAAATGGGGAGGCTTTTTTTACTTTTCAGTTTGCAAGTGGCTTAGCACAGGATGGATGTCGGGTGTAATTTTGTCAGTTTCAATTATTAGTTGTCCATCGTCACCTAAATATAAAAATACATGTCCATCATCTAGCAAACCTAGGCTGATGTTGAGTATAGGGTTAATATTAACTATAAAAGTTTGAATGTCGCGTGATAATGTTGCGATAAGCATAGTAAATCCTTGTTTTTCCTTAAGCCAGCCAGTTGCGCTATAGTCGTTTTCATGGTTGTTGCCCGCAACAATTAAGCTAGTGAAAGATTGCTTAAGCTTAGCTATATCTTCGTCGCATTCATTTGGAAAGTAGATAATTACTCTATTGCAGTAGTTAAAAGCCATTTTAAATACATCTTGTATCGTTCGTAGTTTTAGGTCTTTTATATGGGTGTAGTATTTCATTAATTTATCTCCTTAGGTTAAAAAATTTCAAGTCGGTGCTTTACAGTTACCTCGCCTAGTATTTGCATTATAATAAATAAGTCAGGAGTGTTGACTCTATGAGTAAGCGCGCATCTTACTGCTCCTGCTACGTCTGAGACCATACCTTTGTATTTATCAGGGTTATTTTTATATTCTTTTTTATTAGCACAATAGCCAATTTGTAAAGCGAATTGTTTTAGGTGTTCAAACCATTGTTCTTGTGATGTTAGATTGTGGTCATAAATTTGTTTGTACTGACTAATTATATCTCTAGCCGTTTCTATGCTAACTCCTTTTGGCAGTTCTAACTCTTGTTCATTATCAAAAAATTCATCAAATAAATATACTATTTTTGGTTTAACATCAGCCCACTTTGCAAAGTCTTTTCGCGGTTTAGCCGTGTCTTTATCTATGCCAAAGAATGTTTTAATTCCATCTGACTTTGTTTCCACCAAGTCATGCATTTGTTGGTCATATTGTTTAGCCCACTCCATATATAGCTCATAGACTTGTTCAGCTGGCATTTTCGATATTATATCTTTGCTAACGTCGTTTAGTTTAACAATATCAAATAGCGCTCCACTTTTACTCATTTTATCTAATGCAACTTGAAACTCGGTGCAATCAGCAGTAGGATTTTGCTCTCTCCATTGTTCATATGTTGAGTTTATTATGTTTAGTAAATATTCGATTACGCAAATTATAGGATACCCTTCTTCATCGTAGTATGTTACAGCGCTTTCTACATCTTTTCTCTTGGATAATTTTCGTTTTGAGCTGCCATCTAGTTTCATTATAGTAGGTATGTGCGCATATTGTGGTCTCTTGATGTCTAGTACTTGAAATAGCTGCACATGTATTGGTAATGATGAAAGCCATTCTTCTCCTCGTGTTACATGCGTTGTATGCATTAGAGCATCATCAACTACATGTGCAAAGTGGTATGTTGGCAGCCCATCACCTTTGATTAATACTACATCTTGGTTGTTTTCCGGAAATGAAATTTCTCCTTTTATAAGGTCGTTAAATTCAATTCTAGTTGTGCCATCGCCTGGAGAGTTTAATCTTATAATATATGGTTCGCCTGCTTCTATTTTAGCAATAGCTTGCTCCACAGGTAAGTTTTTATATTTGGCAAATTCGCCGTAATACCCCGGTGTTAACTTTTGCGCTGTTTGCTGTTCTCTTAATTCGCTCAGTTCATCAGCAGTAGCAAAGCATGGGTAAGCTAAGCCTTTTTGTATTAAGTCTTTTGCAAATGCTTGGTAAATTTCCTTTCTTTCGCTTTGTCTATAAGGGCCGTAGTCGCCTTTTGATGTGCTATCTCCAGTCATTCCTTCATCAAAGTCCATACCATATTTGTGCATAGTAGCAATAGTGTCATCAATCGCACCTTCAACTTCGCGCTTTTGGTCTGTGTCTTCTATCCTTAGATAAAATACCCCTTCGCTTTGAGCCGCTAGCCTTTGGGCAACTAAGGCTGCAAACACTCCGCCTATATGTTGAAATCCCGTTGGGCTAGGAGCGTATCTAGTTATCATGTTGGGATTATCTCTTGGAGGGTACTGTGCCATATAATCTTGTGGCGTTTTTGTTATGTTTGGGAATATTATATTTGCTAATTTATCTAAACTCATTTTTATATTACCTTTCTTATGTGAAATTAACAGCTTTCCTATTTGATTTATAAGGAAAGCTGCTGTTTACATTACTTTTTTTAGAAAAGCTGTTTACATTACTTTTTTTAATCTAAAATCTTGTTTGAAAACCATTTTAAGAACTTTACATGCCATGGTTGTAATCACTGCTGCAACTATTGCTTCTGGAATGCCGTTTGTACCCACTATTGCCATTATAAACGCTAGCAAAGCAGTGGATTCAACTCCTATTGCAGCCGCGTACTCAGGGCCAAAGAATATATAAATCCCAGATAATACGAAAATCGTATTGGTCATAGAACCTGCTAATCCTGTTGCTACAAATTTGGCTGTATCAGGGATTTTGTGAAATTTGTTTAGTATAGCATACGTATAATACGAAACTATGCCTATTAAAATTCTAGGTCCACATGCAACTACTACGCTCCATATGTTACCCGACATTTCGCCGATTGTAACAAATGGTGAAAATATAAATGACGTTACTAATGGGGTTATAGTCGAATTAATCATAGATGTTACCCCAAATGCTAACCCAAGTATAGCTCCGCCGATTGGCCCTAGAAATACCGAGCCTATAATTACGGGGATGTGCACTGTGGTTGCTGATACAGCTCCAATTCTTATAAAGCCTAGCGGTGTAAATGCTAGTATTGTTATGACTGCTAGCAATACTCCTAAAAGTGTTAAAGCTCTTGTGTTTGTTCTCATAAATTTCTCTCCTCCTACTATCACTCCCTTTCGGGATGCAATGTTGTTTTGATAAACATATTATAGCATATTTTGTGCAATTGTAAAGGGAAAAAATAATCTTTGGTACAAATATTTGTTAAGCTAATTTCTTATTTTTATCGTATATAATTCTTAGCCCTTTTTGGGTCAAAAATTTATCGTGCACTTCTATTACTTTTGTTTCATTCGTTATTATATTGCCAAGGCCTCCTGTTGATATAACCTTTAAGTCTGGCGCATCTAACTCTTCTTTAACTTTATTTACTATATATTCCACTTGGCCTATATATCCATAAACTAGTCCAGCTTGCATACTTGTTACTGTGTTTTTGCAGTCTAGTATACTTTTTGGCTTTCTTATTTCAATGTTAGGTAGCTGTGCCGCTTTTTGCCCCATTACATCCGCGCTAATTCCAATGCCTGCTGTTGTAAGCCCTCCTATAACTTCTCCTTTTTGCGTAGTAATATCATACGTTGTAGCGGTGCCAAAGTCTATTGCCATACAAGGTCCGCCGTATATGTTAAAAGCCGCCACGCAGTTTACTATCCTATCAGCTCCTACTGAACGCGGGTCATCTGTGCGAATTGCTATGCCAGTTTTTAGCCCATCTCCTACTATATATGGTATTTTTTTTAAATACCTTACTATGCTGTTTCTAAATGAGTGCATTATATTTGGCACTACCGATGCTATTATTACATCTTCAATATCGTCTACTTTAACTCCTCTAGTTTCTAGCAATTGTAGTATTGCAATGCCATATTCATCAGACGTTTTTTTTCCTTGTGTAGTCATTCTAAGGCTAAATAAAACATTTAGCTCTTCCATCCCTCCAATTACAATATTAGTGTTACCAATATCAATCGTTAGTAGCATGTAATTCTCCTTTGTATTTATTAATTTGGTCTAAAATCTTATTAGCTAGCTCGGTTTTGCTCATTAATGGGCAGTTTATAGTAGTACCATCTTTGGCTATTATTATTGCAATATTTGTATCGCCCGCAAATCCAGCTCCGCTTTGAGATATGTCATTTGCTACTATAAAGTCTAAGTTTTTATTAATTAGCTTAGCTTTAGCATTTTCTATAACATTCTCACTCTCAGCTGCAAAGCCTACTAATATTTGGTGTGATTTTTTTTCACTCATACTTTTTAATATATCTTTATTAGCTATAAGTTCTAATGTTAAACTGCTATCGCCTTTTTTAATTTTATGCTCAGACATTTGCTTAGGTCTATAATCCGCAACAGCAGCAGTTTTAATTAGTATATCACAATCCCCAAAGTATTCCTGAACTTCCCATCACTAAAGTGACGGGGTTCTTGGTCGATAACTCTTTTGAGTTAAGCATAACC
>MDJM01000058.1 GCA_001994995.1 Candidatus Parepulonipiscium sp. PG-Nuni2H_MBin01
GAAGCCCCCACTTCTATAAGTGGGGGTAGTTCACGGGATAACTAGATTATATTTTATCAATTAATAACACAAAAATGTCCTATTATTATCCCTAAAACATGCATTACATGTTACAAAATTAGCTAGCCCTAACGTTAAATGAAAAGTGGGACAACAGTTAAATATACTAAAATACAAGTTAAAATTTTATCAATACTTATGCCTTGAATTATAAGCTAAATTTAGTATAATTGTATTAACCGTTGAGAACGGAATTTTTAACATTTAGGAGGGAGCGCTAAATGCGTTTTACATTACCAAGAGATTTATATTATGGAAAAGATTCAATTGATATTTTAAAAACAATCAAAGGAAAAAGAGCTATTGTAGTTGTTGGTGGTGGATCAATGAGAAGATTTGGTTTCTTAGATAAGGTAGTAAACAACCTAAAAGAAGCTGGGATGGAAGTTGAGCTATTTGAAAACGTAGAACCTGACCCATCTGTAGAAACAGTAATGCGCGGGGCAGAGCAAATGAGAAAGTTTGAGCCAGACTGGATTGTATCTATAGGCGGCGGTTCACCAATAGATGCTGCTAAAGCAATGTGGATTTTTTATGAATATCCAGACTTCACATTTGAAGAAGCTATCGTACCATTTGGTTTACCAGAGCTTAGGCAAAAAGCTAAATTTATAGCAATTCCATCAACTTCAGGTACAGCAACAGAGGTAACAGCATTTTCGGTAATTACAGACTATGAAAAAGGTATCAAATATCCGCTAGCTGATTTTAACATTACGCCAGATATAGCAATTGTTGACCCTACGCTAGCAGAAACTATGCCAGCAAAATTAACAGCGCATACTGGAATGGATGCATTAACTCATGCAATCGAAGCTTACGTTTCAACTGCAAACTCTCCATTTACAGACCCTCTAGCAATTAAAGCAATTCAAATGGTATTTGAAAATATAGAAGCGTCGTTTAAAGGTGATTCAAAAGCTAGAGAAAACATGCACTATGCTCAGTGTTTAGCAGGCATGGCATTTTCTAACGCCCTTCTTGGCATCGTTCACTCTATGGCACATAAGACTGGTGCAGCATATTCAACAGGCCACATACCTCACGGTTGTGCAAACGCTATGTATTTGCCTTTTGTAATTCAATACAATTCAAAAGAAAACACACAACGATATGTTGACATAGCTAAAAGCGTTGGCTTAACTGGTAGCGACCAAGAGTTAATAGATAAATTATGTGCTAAAATCAATGAATATAACGAAAAATTAGATATACCTAAAACTATGAAAGATTTTGGTATAGATGAACAAGAGTTTTTAGACAAATTAGATGATGTTGCAAAAAATGCAGTAGACGATGCATGTACACTTTCTAATCCACGTAGCATAACACCAGAGCAAATGGCACAGTTATTAAAATGCTGTTACTATGGCACAGTAGTAAATATTTAGATTCAAAGATAAGCTGTAAACCTCGGTTTATGGCTTTTTCTATAGAAAAACAAGAAAGGTGATAAATCGTGTACAAAATAATTAATAAAAAACGTTTAAATAGTATGGTAGAACAAATGGTAATTCATGCTCCACATGTTGCAACAAATTGTGAGGCTGGGCAATTTATTATTTTATGTACTAATGAAAATAGCGAACGTATTCCGCTAACAATTCAAGATTATAATAGAGAAGAAGGAACCATCTCTATAGTATATCAAGTAGTTGGATATTCTACATTAGAACTTTCTAAAAAAGAAGCGGGCGAAGAAATCGCTCATTTCGCTGGCCCTCTAGGTGTAGAAACTGCTATATCTAAAAAGAAAAGAGTTTTAGGCATTGGCGGTGGTGTTGGAGCAGCTCCTCTATTTCCCCAAATTAGAAAATTTACAGAACTAGGAACCGAGTGCGATGTTATTTTAGGTGGACGTTCTGATGAATTTGTTATTTTAGAAGATGAATTTAAACAAGTTTGTCAAAACGTATATTGTGCAACTAACGATGGTTCTAAAGGAACACAAGGATTTGTAACTGATGTGCTAAAAGAACTATTGGATAAAGGTAATGAATATGATGAAGTAGTGGCAATTGGACCACTAATTATGATGAAAGCAGTTGTTGGGGTAACTAAACCGCTTGGCATAAAAACTATGGTTTCACTAAATCCTATTATGATTGATGGCACTGGTATGTGTGGTTGCTGTCGTGTTAGCGTAGATGGACAAACTAAATTTGCTTGTATCGATGGCCCTGACTTTGATGGTTATGGAGTTGATTTTGATGAAGCTATGGTGCGTCAAAACATGTATAAAAAGGAAGAAACTCATATTTGCAATTTAACAGGGGAGGTGCGCTAAGATGAATAGAAGTTTAGAAAAAGTTCCTATGCCAGAACAAGCGCCTGACGTTAGAAATAAAAACTTTAAAGAAGTTGCTTTAGGTTACACACCAGACATGGCTGTAGAAGAGGCTGACCGTTGCCTAAATTGTAAGCAAAGATTTTGCGTTGCTGGTTGCCCTGTAAACGTTCCTATTCCTGAATTTATTTCTAAAGTAAAAGAACGAGACTTTGACTCAGCTTATAATATTATTACACAAGAAAATGCCTTGCCTGCCATATGCGGCCGTGTTTGTCCTCAAGAAAATCAATGCGAAGGC
The DNA here is from genome assembly GCA_001994995.1 of Candidatus Parepulonipiscium sp. PG-Nuni2H_MBin01. Classification (GTDB taxonomy): domain Bacteria; phylum Bacillota; class Clostridia; order Lachnospirales; family Cellulosilyticaceae; genus Parepulonipiscium; species Parepulonipiscium primum. The sequence continues at coordinate 2,649 of MDJM01000058.1, forward strand.
AAATGTATTCGTAATAAAAAGGGCGAAGCTGTTGGTATTGGTAGACTAGAAAGGTTTGTGGCAGACTACAAAATGGAACACTCTGATATATCAGTACAAAAGCCAGAATCGTTGCCTCATAAAGTTGCAGTAATCGGCTCTGGACCTGCTGGTATAACGTGCGCTGGCGAACTTGCAAAACGCGGATACCAAGTGACTATGTTTGAAGCGCTGCATAAACTAGGTGGCGTTTTAGTTTATGGTATACCAGAATTTAGGCTTCCTAAAGATTTAGTAGAAAAAGAACTGCAAAAAGTAATTGATTTAGGCGTAACAATTGAGAAAAACGTTATAGTAGGTAGAAGTATGACTATAGACCAGCTTAAAGAAGATGGATTTGGTGCAATATTTATCGGAAGCGGCGCGGGACTTCCTAGATTTATGAGAATTGACGGAGAAAACTTAAATGGAGTATTTGCAGCCAACGAATTTTTAACTAGAGCTAACCTAATGAAATCTTACGAATTTCCAACTAGCCCAACTCCAATATTTACTGGAGGTAAAGTGGCAGTCGTTGGTGGTGGTAACGTTGCTATGGATGCCGCTAGAACTGCAAAAAGACTTGGCGCTGAAGAAGTTTATATTATATATAGACGTGGAGAACAAGAGCTGCCAGCCAGATTGGAAGAAATTCATCATGCAAAAGAAGAAGGCATAATATTTAAGTTATTATGCAATCCTGTAGAAATCGTTGGTCAAGACGGCTGGGTAACAGGCATTAAATGCATCGAAATGGAGCTTGGAGAACCAGACGCTTCGGGACGTAGAAGTCCAGTTGAAAAAGCTGACAGTTTATTTGAACTGCCTATGTCAGCAGTAATAATGGCAATCGGACAAAGTCCTAATCCACTAATTAGGATGACAACTCCAGGACTAGAAACTCAACGCTGGGGAGGAATTATAGTTAATGAAGAAACTATGGCCACTAGCAAAGAAAACGTTTACGCTGGTGGAGACGTTGTAACTGGCGCAGCTACAGTTATTTTAGCTATGGGCGCTGGCAAACAAGCTGCTCAGGCTATTCATGAAAGCTTCCAAAATTAACAAAAAAGCGTACCCCACAAAGGTACGCTTTTTTTAGTTGCACAAATATTAGCTAACCTTGATAGCAAAAATGTCATCACCAATTAACTCCTGATTTTTAGCAATTCCCTGAATAGCTCTAAGCTTAACAACAATATCATCCGATAAACGCTTAGCCATATCATAAGACTTAATCGCTACATCATACTGCTGACTACTAATAGCATCAATAACAACTTGTCCTTCCTTATGAAGCCGCTTATGAATAATATCCACCTCATTCCACTTAGCTGCAACCGAAGGATGAGTCACATTAATAACATGATAATAATGACCAAACCTGCACTTATCACCATCCACCTGAATTGGTCCTATTTCATGAGTATCCACAATAGATTTTAGCTCCTCAATCCACTTGTTATGATTTACTATAGCACTATCCAAAATCCCTAAAAATTCAGAAGTCTTAAGACAACGAGTAGTCTTTTGCATATTACGTGACACTCCTCTTATCTGATTTACAATCTTAGTATCAAGTTCATCCAAAGTTTGTGCATACCCAAGCAACGACTTAGAATTTTGATGCACCGCATCCGCTTGCTCCTTTAACGTCTTAGCATCACCTTCCACCGTATCCATAGCGCTACTTGCTAACTGTGCCGACGTAGTAATCGTCTCTATTGCATCAGACAAACTATTTATCGTATTAACCGAACCATCTAACTGCAAACAAGCCGTCTCAAACTCCTTACTCAAATAGTCAATCTTCTGGCTCATATGCTCTATAGAATCAGAAGTAGACGCAACGCTAGAAATACCAGCCTTAGTTGCACTACACATATCCACAGTAAAAGTCTCCATTTCATCTAAACGCGACTGTGTATTTTCCGCCAACTTCCTAATCTCACTAGCAACAACCGCAAACCCTTTACCTTGTTCGCCCGCGCGAGCAGCTTCAATAGTAGCATTAAGAGCTAACAAATTCGTTTGATTAGCAATAGCACGCACGCCGCTAATTATAGCACCAACCTGATTAGCTATGTATCCCAAAGTCTGGATTTTCTCCTCCATAACATGAGAATTTTCTAAAACCAAATTTTTAATCCGATTTATCTCATTAAGCTGCTCCATATTATCTTTAGTGCTAGCTGTAAGTGAAATTGTTGTTTGCGTTACTTCTTGCAATAGCTCATTAGACACTGCAGTGGAATCTACTATAGAATTAGTAAGCCCTCTTAAATTTGAAGTTGTAGCATTAGCACTAGTTAAATTATCATTTGCCGAATTAGCTAACGATATCGCAATCTCATCTAACTGCTTAGCCGAAAAAGTAATATTTAAATCTAATGCGCTTAATTCAGAACAATCCTCTAACAAAGTAGTTAGCAACTGAAATACATCCTGATTAGAAGCAATAAGCTGAGTAATAGTTAAAAGCAGCTTATTACTCATTGGCGTAACCATAGAAGGTCTACTTACAGGCTTACTATTTATACCGCTTTCTATATAATTTATCATCTTTTTATTCTGTGTAGTTATCATTTCGCGTCTTCCTCTCTTATGTCCAAAATATCTTAAATTTATTACAAGTAATAATAATATTTTACATTATATTACCATAAAATGCAACTAATAAAGCTAGACTTACAGCTATTGCATATAGGGAATAAACTCCACAAAAATCCGCTCCACCATAGCCTCCTCGGAAATAGTCTCTCCCACTACATACGTAGACATATAATCATCCACCGCAGTAGCTCCATATCTTCTATCTACAACTCCAACATCAGTTAAACCTAACCATTGCGCAGCCTGATTTACACTCATCTCACCCACAGTCACGCCATGATACCTAGACCCAGCAAACATCTCAATCCCTGTAATTTTAAGATACCCTTCTGGTTGTCTTTGCAGATATAAAAACGCATTAATCCCATCTCCTATTAACTGATAAGCTAACTCCACCCCATCAACCGCAGCTGGCACATATTCAATCCCCATATTCTCAAGCTCTGGTAACAACGTATAATAATCCACAAGTCGTCCATCCACAATTTCAGAACAATCAAATCTTGCAGGTAACTGCTCCAAATCTGCTAAAGTAGAATTAATTAAAACAGTATTCGTTAACTCATCAAAACCAACAGAAACACCAAGTGCTTGTGAAACGAAAATTAAAGGAACCATAGTAATTTCATCGCTAATTATAGGCGCAGCAGCTAATCTGTTAGAAACGCCATTAATCAACGCAGTGTCTTCAGCTATTTTAAAACTTATAACATCGTAATCTTTACTAATACTAATAGCCTCTGTATACTCATCCCACTCAACCTCAGCGCCTAACATCTCGCTAACTAATCGTACAGGCACAAGAGTTGTCCCATTAACCTCTATCACAGTTTGCGACGTTATAACTTCGCCATTTATAATTAAGTTTGTACTTGCCATCACTGGTGTTGTCGCTAACATTAATGCTAACATTGCTATAGAAAATCTTTTTTTCATAAAAAAACCCCTTTATCGTATAAATTTTTGAGAATTCACTCATTAATTTTATCGACCTAAAAGTTAACTTTTTCCAATATTAGCTCATAATCACAAATTAAAACATGAGTTGCTTCTTATAATAAAATTAAAACAGTAAACTTCACTTAAAAAAATTAATAATCTTTTAAAAAGTTGTTGCTTTTGTTAATTAAATATGTTATAGTTTAATTATTAATAGGTAAAAAATTATAGATAATAGTTAATAATAAATTTATAATTGACTTAATTGTAGCTCTTTAGTTCAAAATCTAATCGATATTAGAGGGGGAATTTATATGAAAAAATTATTAGTAGCAGTTGCATTATCAACAACAATGGTAGCAAGTTTAACCGGTTGCACCGATGATACAGCTTCAGATGCATCTTATCCAAACAAAAGCGTTAGTGTTATAGTACCGTTTTCAGCGGGCGGAGGAACTGACCTATGTACTAGAGCAATTGTAGACGCAGCAAAAGATAGTTTTCCAAATAACATTTCAGTTGAAAATCAAACAGGCGGAGCTGGGGCAATTGGCATGATTACAGGGGCCAACTCAGCAGCAGATGGCTCTGTACTCACTACAATATGTGTAGAGTTAGTAACTTTACCTCATACAACTAGCGGAACAAATCTTCATCCTGATTTGTTTACCCCTGTTTTAATGATAAATTCTACTTATTCAGCCGTTACAGTTAAGGCTGATTCTCCTTATAACACATTAGAAGATTTACTAGACGCAGCGCGAGAAGGCAACGTTCAAATTGGAAACTCCGGCGTAGGAGCTATTTGGCACCTAGCGGCAGCAGCTTTAGCTCAAGAAGCAGGAGTTGAATTTACCCACATCCCATTTGACGGCGCATCGCCAGCATTAACATCGCTATTAGGCGGACACATTGACGCAATCACAGTATCTTACCCAGAAGTTGCAGCTCAGGTAGAAGCTGGAGAAGTTAAGGTGCTAGCGTTAATGGCACCAGAAAGAAATGAAAATCTGCCTGACATCCCAACAGTTCAAGAGTTAGGATACGACGTTGCAGTTGGTACTTGGAGAGGACTTGGCGTTCCTGCTGATACTTCACAAGAAACAGTAGACACAATCTATGAAATCTTCTCTGAAGCTAGTACGCAACAATCGTTTATTGACTTTATGAATAATAACAATCTTGACATTGACATTCTAGGGCCAGACGAGTTTTCACAAAGAATTTATGAAGAATATGAATTATTTGGTGAATTAATTTCAGATTTAGGCTTAGGACAATAAATTTATAAAGCTAGCATCTCTGTTTAAACATGATGGATTATTATACGCACTAAAATAAGTGGGGCATTCATTAGTTGATTTAGAGGTGCTAGCTTTTTATACAATTACGAGTGGAGGTGTAGTATGAAAAAAGGGAATTTAATTTTAGCTACAATTTGTATTATTCTTGGGCTATACGTAATATCAGTTGCAATGCAATATCCAGCAGGTACTGGAGGAGTGCCAGGCCCCGGCGTATTCCCCATTATGATTTCAGTAGTGTTAATAGCATCATCAATAGCAATCATTGTATCTAGCCTAAAGATGGAAGATGTGCACATTTCTTGGTTAGATGATAACACAAAAAGAGTGTACTTAAGTATGGTTGCATTGTTAGTATATGTATTTGCTATGGCACAAATTGGATTTGTTGTAACTTCCGTAATTTTTATGACCGGCATGACACAATGGTTTAGAAAAGGCAAACCGATTGTAAACGCAGGTATTTCGGTTGCATTCGTAGCAATAGTATACTTTGTATTTGGAATGTTACTAAATGTACCACTAAACTTTGGGATATTAATATGATAGGAGGGATGACATATGATAGGTGAGGTATTAAGTGCTGTATTAAACCCAATGATACTTATTTACATTGTACTAGGCGTTGCTGGCGGAATTTGTATAGGCGCATTACCGGGCTTAACCGCAACTATGGGAGTTGCGCTAATATTACCGCTAACGTTTGGTTTAGATGGCTCAGCTGGCATGCTACTACTCCTTGGAGTTTACATAGGAGCTATATACGGTGGTTCTATATCCGCAATTTTATTAAAAACTCCAGGAACACCAGCATCAGCCGCAACAGCAGCAGACGGATATGCTTTCTCAAAAAGAGGCGAAGGCGGACGCGCGCTAGGTATTGCAACAGTATCATCATTTTGCGGTGGAGCTGTAAGTTGTATATTATTAATGCTAATCTCTCCACAACTTGCAAAACTTGCTTTAAAATTTAGCGCTCCTGAATTTTTTATGTTAGCATTATTCGGTCTATCAATTATTGCTAGCGTGTCAGGAAAATCTTTAGCTAAAGGAATTTTATTTGGCTGTATTGGCCTTCTACTAGCAATGATAGGCATTGACAGCATTACAGGTTACGTTAGATTTACGTATGGCAATATAAATTTACTATCAGGAATATCATTTATCCCTGTTATGATAGGACTATTTGCCATGACACAAGCATTTATAGGGATTGAAGAAATATTCTTAAAAGATGAAATAGACCAAAAAATCGATAGAGTATTACCAACAAAAGAAGATTTAAAATCAATATTTAAAATTGCTCCAATAACAGGCTTAATTGGCACATTTATCGGTATAGTACCAGGAGCTGGTGCAGATATAGGTGCATTCGTATCTTATAATGAAGCAAAAAGATTTTCCAAACATCCAGAAAAATTTGGAACAGGTATTCCAGACGCAATTGCTGCCTCAGAAGGTGGAAACAACGGCGTAACAGGTGGAGCTATGATTCCTATGTTAACACTAGGTATACCAGGAGATGCAACTGCTGCCATAATGATTGGCGCACTAACTATCCAAGGATTACAACCTGGCCCATTGTTATTTACTGATAACGCAGTTTTAGTTTATACAATTTTTGCTGGCCTATTCCTAGCTAACGTTGTAATGCTTATTCTAGGTTTATCTGGCATCAGATTATTTGTAAAAGTATTAGCTATACCAAAAACCATCTTAACTCCAATGATTATGATACTATGCGTAGTAGGTTCTTATGCAATAAACATGAACCTGTTTGACGTTGGCGTAATGGTCGCTTGTGGTATAATAGGATACTTCTTACACAAATTAGAAGTACCAGCATCTCCAATAGTTTTAGCACTAATTTTAGGCCCCTTAGCAGAAAGCAACTTTAGACGCGCGCTACTTATGTCCGGAGGTTCCATCTCTACATTCATAAGCACTCCTATCTCAATATTCTTCTGCTTTATGTCAGTAATAACATTATTCTGGCCATTTATAGCATCTAGAAAAAAGAAAAAGGCCTCCGAAACAGTTTAAGTATATAAGAAAAATTTACAATAAATGGAATAATTCTTAAGAATTGGTAAATAATAACAATAACATATAGCAGAAAGGACGACGACTATGGAAATAAAATATGGTTTAAACCCAAAAGATATGAAGTTGTATTCAACCCAAGAAATAAAAGAAGAAGTAACATTTAAAAATTTTTTTATACCCGATGAAATAAAATATCTATACACGCATGTAGACAGAGCGCTAATGGGTGCAATAGTACCTAAAACAAAAGAATTATGTTTAGACGATTTCATCAACGCAAAACAAGACCTTGGCTGCGAATATCCTTTAGCCGCAAGAGAAATGGGTTGCATAAACCTAGGCGGCGACGGTTATGTATTAGTAGATGGCAACCGCTATGACATTGGCAACACTACTGCTATCTACATTGGTAAAGAAAGCAAAAACGTAACTTTTGGTAGTGTTAACTCGGAAAACAATGCTAAATTTTATTTTTACTCAACACCAGCTCACAAGCAATATCCAACTAAAGTAATAACAAAAGAAGATGCAGTAAGACTAGAACTTGGTAGCACGCTAGACTGTAATGAAAGAGTAATCCTTCAATATATCCAACCGGCTACCTGTGACTCTTGTCAAGTTCTGCTTGGCTACACACAATTAGCACCAGGCAGCGTATGGAATTCTATGCCAACTCATGTTCATGAAAGGCGCACTGAAACATATATGTATTTTAACATGAAAGAAACTGATAGAGTAATCCATCTAATGGGCGAGCCTGATAATACAAAACATTTGATTATCGAAAACGAAGAACTCGTTATTTCTCCAGCATGGTCGATACACGCCGGTGTTGGCAGTGGTAGCTACGGATTTATCTGGGGTATGGCTGGCGAAAATAGAGACTTAGGCGATGCGGTAAGTTATAAAATTAGCGATTTAAGTTAATAAAAAAAAGGATTGTAGCTCACGTTACAATCCTTTTTTTTACCTCGTTATACAATGCAAATACTCGAGAGTAGAACTAGCCTTATGAATTCTATTTTCATGCTTATCTGCCTTAAACCTTCTATACTCCTTAGTAAAAATTTGATAATCACCATACTTACACATAATTTCCTTAATAGTATTTAATGACATTAAACCTTCATTATTATAACTTACAAAAACATACTTAAAATTAGCCTGACTAATTAAATCCTCAAAAGTCTGTGCCACTGTTCGCTTAGAACAATACAAACTTTTCTGCGAATCATAATTTCTTAACCCAGTTTTACCTTTAACAATAGGATTATCATATCTTGAAATAGTTTCTAACACATGATAATTCGCACAATACTGCCGTGCATTATACGGTGGGTCTAAATATAAAATATCCCCAGCAATCTCACTAATCAAATTATTAATATTTTCATTATAAACCTTGCCTGCTGGATTACCCTCAATAATAGGCAACAACTCTAAAATCAACTCCTTTTGTGCCGACTTCTTTATATGCTTTAAAAACGCGCCATAAACAGATGCAGTATTCGCAAGCTTATCCATAGAATTAATTAAGCTTGCCAAATAATAATAATATTGTGACTCGGAAATCTTCTTATCAATATGCAGTTTCTCTAATTCGTTCCTAATTGCATCGCACTTTTTGCCGTTATAATCAGTAAAATAATTTCTGCCACTACCAGACCCCGCGCAATAATTAATAAATATAAACCCCTCAGTTCCTTCTAACGAATTTAAGTAATCCACTATGCTATTATCCATCTTATAATTATTTTCTATATTGTGTTTATTAACCACATAACTATAATATTGGATATCGTTAGCAATCACTTTGTAGCCTTTCTTTTTAAACGCACTTCCCACCACTCCTGTGCCTGCAAATAAGTCTGCAAAAACTAAATTCGTTCCTTCTTTAATATTTGTTACTCCTTCAATTGTATTCAATAAAAAATCTAACAGCGAATACTTTGACCCAATATAATTCAATCTTATCATCCTACTTTCATTTCTAAAGCTTACCATATGAAGATAAGTCATAAAAGGCCTAAACGCAATATGGCTTAAAGTACCTTGATAAAATTATAATACTAACAATAAATACATAATTAGCTAAACTAAAATTTTAATAAATCCAACATAAATAATAGTAAAAATGGTAAATACTATAGAAGACTATGAAATTGATTAGGAGGGATTTAATGCAACAATTTAATAATTTTTGTAATCAAAATAACCTTACTTATTTATTAAACAATCCAGGCGCAATTAGTGTATTTACATTTTTGCTTAATCGCCTAACCCCCAGCAGCAATAGGCCACCGCTAGAACCGCTAGCTTTAGGCGTGGAATCTATAATGCTAAGTAACTCAAGCTTTTCCATACACAGCAGAGAAAATAGAAAAATCGTTGGCCACATGTGCCGTTATATAATGAAGACTAAATATAACAAATCACCTTACGATGTTGTTACATTTAAAGCTCCTAGTCCTATGTATTTTAAAAGCGGACTAACTTATAAATAAAATACAAAGAGCTCGCTTATTATTTTAGCAAGCTCTTATTACATATATTGCCATGTCTATCTAGAGAAATAAGATTGTAATTATTAGCAAATTTAGTTATAATTATGTAATAATTTAAGACAAAAAATCAATTTATTATAAACATTTATTTTATTTACATCGGGGGATAAAACCATGAAAAAAACTTTATTATATTCAACATTCACTATGATAGTAGCAGCTTGTATTAATCCAGTTGTAACTTATGCTAATCCTAGTACAGTATTTAATCAAGAAGTTATTACTAATAACCAATATAGTGTTACACTTAAAGATATTAATCCTAACAATATGTTTGGTTATAGCGTTAATGTGTTGCTAGAAAACAAATCTGCTGATACAACTTATATGTATTCAGTAGACAGCGCAACTATAAATGGAATAGCTTGCGACCCATTATTTGCCTCAACTGTTGCTCCAGGAAAAAAATCCAATGCTCAAATTATATTTAATACAGATGATTTAGAAGAAATGGGCTTAACTGACTTTACACATATCGAAATTACTTTTCGTGTCTATGATGCTAACAACTGGTCAATTGGAGAATTGCCTATGGAAACTATCCACATCTACCCTCAAGGCGTAGAAGCAGTTACTAAATTCGTACGCACCAGTTTGCCTACCGATAAAGTATTAGTGGATAATGAATATGTTACAATTACTTTTACAGGCCAAGAAACAGACTGGTTAGGCTATAATGCTAATTTATTTTTAGAAAACAAAACAGATACAACTATTATGTTTAGCACAAGTCAGGAATCGGTTAATGGGTATATGTTATCACCTCTTTTTGCTAAGACTGTAAAGCCAGGCACATCTGCCATTGGAGCGCTGACTTGGCCTAGTACATCTCTTGAAGAAAATGATATTAACGTAGTAGAAGAGATAGAAGTGTTATTTAAAGCTTATGACTACGAAAATTTTATGAGAGATTCTTTCGTTGAAGAAGTTGTAATATTTCAACCATAATACCATCATCAAAGTAATAAAGTTTTAATAATTTAATTAAATTAAAATAAATTATTTCAAAAAAAAGGGAGGGATTTCACCTCCCCCTCTTACAATCTATTAAGCATCAACTGATTCTACGTCAGTAACTTTTTCTACATCAGTAACTTTTTCTACCTCAGTAACTTTTTCAGCTTCACTAACCTCAGGTTCCACATGACCGTCTGCAGTAGTAGGCACGTCTAATGCAGTTGCTCCACCGAAATAATATCCTACCACAGCACTAACGATAGCAACAAACTCGGATGGCATAGTTTGGTCAAAAAATACAGCACAGCAGGCTAATACTATATATGCTCCACTAAACCCAAGCGCCATTATTCTTCGTGTATCACTAGATGATTGTTCTGATAATTTCATAATTACTCACCCCCTATAGCTAGTCTATACAATATTGTATTCACATGTCCTATAATGGTGAGTAAATTTATGTCACTTTTTATCACTAGAGCCTTACGCTATTCAAATATTTCTCATTTTTGGAAAGACAATGCAAGCAAATTGTCCGTATCTCTAAAATATGTATTGTTAGTTAATTCTAGCTTCTGAGCAATCTCATCTACCTTACAATCATCTAAAATTTGAATAGTAGTACTAAAATGGTTATCTTTACCGTCAAAGATATGACACTCACCATTTTCTTTTAAATACGCTACTTTATTAGAATCAGCTTTAGTCAAAGTATAATAAATGCCATTCTCTTCAATAACACTAAATATAACATTTCTATCATTATAAACCATAAGCACATGTCTACTATGCGCATATCTCTTTTTGCCATTAAGTCCTACATCAGCAAAAGTTGTATTTAACTCAGTATCAATAAAAAATATTTCAGCTGGATTAAAATAAGCTATAGCATGCACTACACTAAGCGAAAAAAACTGCGCGCCATGATGTAGCATTTTTTTAATCATATGATTTTCGTTAGCTAGTTCTGCTACTAAATCTTTTGCACACGTATTTAGTTCAAATTCACCCGAAATTTTTGGAGTAAACTTTGGCCCTTTGCCCTCAGCTTGTAATAAGCCCGTAAACCTTGATTTATCTTCTAACTTAATAGCTGACGCTCGGCCGTGCACAATAATATGTTCGCCCTTATAATAAATATACTCCATAGCCTCTAATTGCGGAAGACTAGCATTACTATTAACTGCCACAAAAATCTGTTTTTGACCTAAACAAAAATCAACTACCTTATGTCGAGCATCATTCGCCGAAACTCTTTCCTTTAAAAACTCCATGGTATCACTCCTACAATTGAAAATTAGTTATAAATAACCAATTAAATTATATCCCAATTAATGGATAATGTCAATGTGAAACCTTGCTGCTCCACCCCTTCAAAATGGTACTGATTGTCTTTGTGGATTTCTTTTCTTATTCGTATCGCTTGGACAGGACACCAGTTTATGCACCCAAAACATTCCGCACAATTATTTTTTATAACCGCTTTTTTATTCTCATAAAATGTTATTTAGTTACTATAGAATAAATATTTACAAACAAGGCAAGTATCTAAAAATAGAAACTTAAGAAAGGATTTTAGAATATGCAATTAAATTATACACATCTTCACATCCACACAGAATATAGCCTTCTAGATGGCTCTGCTAAAATCTCCGAATTGCTAGCTAGAACGAAAGAACTAGGGATGAATTCACTAGCAATCACCGACCATGGGTCGATGTTTGGAGTAATCGATTTCTATAAAGAAGCAATGGCACAAGGGATAAAGCCAATAATAGGGTGTGAAGTATATTTAGCAAAACGAACACGATTTGCTAAAGAGAGCCAAGACTTGCGCTCATACCATTTAGTATTATTAGCAGAAACAAATGAAGGATATCAAAATCTTATAAAAATGGTTAGCATGGGGTATACAGAAGGATTTTATCGCAGACCTCGGATTGACTACGAACTATTAAAGCAACACAGCAACGGAATAATAGCGCTAGGAGCATGCTTAGCTGGACCTGTATCTAGACGTATATTAGAGGAAAGTTATGAAAATGCTAGAGATACAGCATTACAACTACAAAATATATTTGGCGAAAATAATTTTTTCTTAGAAATACAAGACCATGGAATGCAAGAGCAGAAAAAAGTTAACGAAGTAACAATTAAAATAGCAAAAGAAACAGGCATCCCCCTAGTTGCTACTAACGATGTTCACTACATTTTAGAAGAAGATGCAAAGCCACATGAAGTATTATTATGTATTCAAACAGGAAAAACCATGCAAGACACTAACCGCCTAGTCTACAAAGGGGAGCAGTTTTTCTTAAAAAGTCCTAAGCAAATGTACGAGTTATTTCATAATATACCCGAAGCGCTAGAAAATACACAAAGTATTGCAGATAGATGTAACGTTGAATTTACATTTGGAGAATTGAAACTACCTAAATTTAAAGTAGCTGCGAACACTACAGCCGAGGATTATTTACGCGAATTATGTTACACAGGATTAAACGAAAGATATAATACAATTACAAAAGAATTAACTGATAGACTAGATTTTGAGTTAGAAGTTATAATCCAAATGGGATTTGTGGATTACTTCCTTATAACATACGATTTTATAAAATTTGCTAGAGATAACTCAATACCAGTAGGGCCAGGACGGGGGTCAGCAGCCGGAAGTATAGTAGCATACACTCTGCACATTACTGACATTGACCCAATTAAGTACCAATTAATATTTGAAAGGTTTCTAAACCCGGATAGAATTAGCATGCCAGATATAGATATAGATTTTTGTTACGAGCGCCGAGGTGAAGTTATTACTTATGTAATAGAAAAATACGGCGTTGATAGAGTTGCGCAAATAGTTACATTTGGAACGATGGCAGCAAAAGCAGCAATTCGGGATGTTGGACGTGCCCTAAATATGCCTTATGCCCAAACAGATGCGATTGCTAAAATGGTACCTAATGAACTAAGAATAACAATAGATAAAGCTTTAGAGACAAATCCTGAATTAAAAGCAGCGTATCAAAAAGATACAAGCATAAAATATTTAATAGATACCGCAAAAAAATTAGAAGGCCTACCTAGACACTGCTCAACCCATGCTGCTGGAGTAGTAATATCAAAAGAACCTATTACTAATTATGTTCCACTAAACTCAAATGATGGAGTAATTACAACCCAATTTCCTATGACCACCCTAGAAGAGCTAGGTCTATTAAAAATGGATTTTTTAGGGCTTAGGACCTTGACTGTAATTGATAAAGCTATAAAATTAGTTGATAGTGCCGTTGATTTTGCTAATATGGATGACGAGCAAGTTTTTAAATTAATTTCTACTGGTAACACTGAGGGTATATTCCAATTAGAAAGCTCTGGAATGAGACAGTTTATGCGAGAACTTGCGCCCAATTCACTTGAAGATATTATAGCGGGTATTTCCTTATATAGACCAGGTCCAATGGATTTTATCCCTAAATATGTTGCGGGTAAGCGTGATAAGAGTAGCATTACTTATACTCACCCTTCACTAAAACCCATACTAGAAAACACATATGGTTGCATCGTTTATCAGGAGCAAGTGATGCAAATTGTGCGGGACTTAGCAGGCTATAGCTTAAGTCGTAGTGATTTACTTCGGCGTGCAATGGGTAAGAAAAAAACTGATGTTATGCTTAAAGAAAGAGAAATATTCTTAAATGGTGATGGAGAAAACGTTTGTGGAGCATTAAAAAATGGTATTCCAGAAGATGTAGCAAATACAATATTTGATGAAATGATAGACTTTGCCAAGTATGCATTTAACAAATCTCATGCCGCTGCATATGCAGTTATTGCCTACCAAACCGCATATTTAAAATGCCACCATAAAGTAGAATTTATGGCAGCCTTAATGTCATCGGTTAAAGATTTTAACGATAAAATAAGACATTATATCGAAAGTTGTAAAAAACAACAAATTAGTATATTAGTACCAGATATTAATACAGCAATGTCAGAATTTTCGGTACAAGATAGTAAAATAATGTATGGCTTAAGTGCAATCAAAAGTGTAGGTGAACAAGTTGTTCATAAAATAATTAGAGAGCGTGACTTAAACGGCCCTTTTAAAAGTTTAACCGACTTTTGTGAGAGAGTGAACGAAGTTAATAAGCGCTATATCGACGGCTTAATTTTAGCTGGTGCATTTGATAGTCTTGGAGGCGCTCGCAGTCAATACCAAAAAATATTTCCGCTAATAATCAATAGGATTGCTATAAATAATAAACAAAATATATAAGTGGACAACTTGACTTATTTGGTAATACTGCTCACCTAGATGAATTGCCTAACATTCCTGAATTTTCTACCCAAGAGTTGCTTAGGTATGAAAAAGAAGTGTTAGGAATATATTTAAGTGGACATCCATTAGATAAAGTTAGCTCACAAATGGATATTTTAACTACCCATAAAGCGATAGAATTTGCTTATAATAATGAAGACGAAGTGTCAATTAAAGATAATGAAAAAGTAACAATTGCTGGCATGATTGTATCGCAAAAAATCCAATTAACTAAAACGGGTGACAAAATGGCTTTTATTGAAGTGGAAGATTTATCTGGAATAGTAAATTGTATAGTATTCCCCAATATATATAAACAATTAGCGCAAATTCCCGAAAATGAACCTGTCATTATAAATGGTAGAGTGTCGTTCCGAGAAGAAGAGGAAGCAAAGGTAGTAATTTTTGAAATTTTAGTTCTAAATTCTCTAATAAAGGATACACTAGTACTAGAGTTAGACAAAACTCAGCGTACAGCTACGCTTAGACAAAATTTGCTGGAAATATTTCAGCGCAACAAAGGAAATACTCGCGTTATAGTGAAAAATAAGGAAGATCAAACTACAAAAGCTTTCCCAGCCAAATATAATATTGAGATAAGCGCCGATATTATTAATTCATTAGGAGAAATAATACCTAAAGAGTGTATTATCGTGCAGAAATACGCTTAGCAAACTACAAAAAAGGGCATTATTGTTTATGAATAAGATAGTTAAAAGAATGACATTATAATATGTATAGTTTAATTTATTTATTAGGAGGCTATCTATGAGCACAGAAATCAAAAAAATTGGGGTGTTAACAAGCGGCGGCGATGCTCCTGGGA
Source organism: Candidatus Parepulonipiscium sp. PG-Nuni2H_MBin01 (assembly GCA_001994995.1). Lineage (GTDB taxonomy): Bacteria > Bacillota > Clostridia > Lachnospirales > Cellulosilyticaceae > Parepulonipiscium > Parepulonipiscium primum. The sequence continues at coordinate 18,237 of MDJM01000058.1, forward strand.
TGAATGCTGCTATTCGTTCTGTTGTAAGAACAGCTATTTCATATGATATGAAAGTTATGGGAATTAAAAACGGTTATAAAGGACTTCTTAATGGAGATATTACTGAACTTAAGTCCAAAGATGTATCTGATATTATTCAACGCGGTGGTACCATTTTACAAACTGCTCGTTGTAAAGAGTTTATGAAACCTGAATATCAAGAGCGTGGAGCTGAAATGTGTAGAGTATTTGGCATCCAAGGGCTAGTAGTAATTGGTGGAGACGGTTCGTTCCAAGGAGCAGAAAAATTAGCTAACCTAGGAATTAATACGATAGGAATTCCAGGTACTATTGACCTAGACATTGCGTGTACTGAATATACCATTGGATTTGACACTGCGGTAAACACGGCTATGGACGCTATTAACCGAATTCTTGACACATCTTCATCTCATAGTAGATGTTCTATAGTTGAAGTTATGGGCCGCAATGCTGGGTACATCGCACTTTGGTGTGCTGTTAACACTGGTGCTGAATGTGTACTTTTACCAGAAAGAGAACGACCTAGCGATGATGAAATCATTAGAAGTATAGTAGAAAATAAAAACCGTGGGAAAAAACATTTCCTTATCGTTGTTGCAGAGGGCGTTGGCGGATGTCACAAACTGGCTAAGACTATTGAAAATACTACTGGTATTGAATCTAGAGTAACCGTTCTTGGACATTTACAAAGAGGCGGTTCGCCTACAGCAATGGATAGGATGCAAGCATCTATGATGGGAACTCGCGCGGTGGACTTACTTCATGATGGTCATGCAAAACGTGTAGTTGCTTATGTTAAAGGTGAGTATGTTGATTACGACATTAACGAAGCTTTAGCTATGAATAAAAACATTAATGAATTTAGATTAAGAGTTAGTAAAATATTAAGTGTAAAATAAGTTAAATTTAAGGAGATAATAAAAAAATGCGTAAAACGAAAATTATATCAACTATTGGGCCAAAAACTAACAGTTTAGAAGCTATTAAGAAAATCATTCTTTCTGGCGCTGATGCAATCCGATTAAACTTCTCTCATGATTCTAGAGAAAAACATGCGGACACAGCTAGACGTGTAATGCAAGCAAGGGAAGAACTAGGCATTCCTACAGCAATAATATTAGATACTAAAGGCCCTGAAATCCGTACTAGCGTATTAGCTGGTGGAGAAGATGTTGAATTAGTAGCGGGTAGCACTTTCACTTTAACTACTGATGAAATTGAAGGAGATGCAACAAAAGTTAGCGTAACTTATCAAGACCTTCCAAAAGATTTAAAAGAAGGCGCAAGAGTCCTAATCGATGATGGATTAATTGAGTTAGTTGTTAAAAGCATAAATGGCAACGATGTTGTAACTGAAGTTATTAACGGCGGTCTACTTGGCGAAAGAAAAGGGGTTAACCTTCCTGACGTATTTGTAAACCTTCCAGCTCTAACTGAAAAAGACATCGCAGATATTACTTTAGGTGCTGAAGTTGGATTTGACTTTATTGCAGCATCATTTATTAGATGTGCAGCTGACGTAATTGAAATCCGTAAACTATTAGAAAAAGTTGGCGGCTCTAACATTAGAATTATATCTAAAATTGAAAACCGTGATGGTGTAGATAATATTGATGAAATACTACAAGTTACAGACGCTATTATGGTTGCTCGTGGAGATTTAGGGGTTGAAATCCCACCTGAAGAAGTTCCTATTGTGCAAAAAATGCTTATTAGAAAATGTAACGAGCTTGGTAAAATGGTAGTAACTGCTACTCAAATGCTTGAGTCTATGATTAAAAATCCAAGACCTACTAGAGCAGAAGCTAGTGACGTTGCTAACGCTATTTTCGATGGTACTTCAGCTATAATGCTATCTGGAGAAACTGCTAAAGGTGATTATCCTTATGAGTCTATCAAAATGATGGTTAGCATTGCAGAAATGGTTGAGAAAACTGATGAGTTATACAACATGACTTACGATGATTCACTAATTAACTGTATGACAACTGCGATTAGTTTAGCTACGTGCCAAGCGGCTAAAGGGCTGGATGCTACAGCTATCATTACAGCTACAAAATCAGGACACACTGTAAGAGCATTATCTAAATTTAAACCAAAAGCTCCAATAGTAGCGTGTACACCAGACAAGAAAACTCAATACCAGCTTAACCTAATATGGGGTTGCAAACCTTGCTTAATGAGTGTAGATGCTGGAGCTACTACTGATGAAGTATTTGCGGCTACTATTGCAACTGCTGAAAAAGAAGGCATTGTAAAAAAAGGTGACGCGGTAGTTATCACAGCTGGAGTACCTATTGGTGGAGCAGGGACTACAAATATATTAAAAGTTCAATATGTAGGAGATATTTTATCTAGTGGTAAAGGAATTTGTGATGGCGTAGCAGTAGGTACTGCTCGTGTAATTACTGAAATTGACGAGGCTAGCAAAAATTTCACTAAAGGGGATGTATTAATTGCTCATAGAACTGATGATACGTATTTACCTCTTATGAAGTTAGCAAGCGCAATTGTAGTTGAAGACCATACAAAAGCTGAAAACAACCATGCGGTAAAAGTGGGTAAAACAATAGGAGTTCCAGTTGTATATGGAGCAGGAATTGTTACTCAAGCTGTGGAAAATGGATTATCCATTACAGTGGACAGCAAAAAAGGGCTAGTATACAGCGGTGTAGTTACACCTCAATAAGCAAGCAATAAATAGTAATAGTGTATAATGGAAGGCATTTCTTTTGTAGGAAGTGCCTTTTATTGTATCTAAGTTAATATTTTTGATTAAAAAGGCATAATAATATAATTATAACATTTTATACCTATATAAAAATTATAAAAACCATAGTTATATTTACCTAAAATGCATATAATATATTATCAGTGCTGAAGATTAAGGAGGAGACAAATATGAGATTAATTCCAGTATCACAATTAAGAGTAGACTCAGTATTGGCTCTAGATATTATTGACGAACATGCCAAAATACTCCTCGCTAAAGGGCATACATTAAACCAAATGAATTTAAGTAGACTACGTACCACTAATGTTGCCTCAGTTTATATTACTGATGAATATTGTTTTAATGATAATACAAACTATACCTCACAGCCATCAAATATTTTAAGGCGAGTAATTATAGTTAAACGTCTAATGAAAATGGTATCAGCAGGTACTACTACAAAAGAAGCAGTGTTTCATACACTTAAAGCTGTATATGAAATGGTAGATGGCTTAGATCAGCAAAAATATAGCCTGCGCTTAGTATATGAGCCAAAAAAAATTCTCGTTAACACGTTTGAAGAAAATATTATTTATATTGCAATGATGAGCGCCTTATTTGCCCTTAAGCTAGGATTTAGCAAAAAAGAAGCTTCATATATATGTTTAGGAGCATTGGTTAGAGACATTGCATTAATATCATATAACTTTCAAGAGCAGGAAATGAACACTCCTGCCACTAAAGAACATCCTATAAAAGGTTATAACCATTTAAAAACTAGGTATAATCTACCTGAAGAAGTGCTAGAAATTGTTATCCAACATCAAGAAACTTATGACGGCAAAGGTTATCCTTATGGATTAAAAGGTGAACAAATATGTACAGGCGCACGAATTATTGCTATAATAGATATGTACTACAAAATTAAAACAACAAATATGAGTAGAACAGCCGCTACATTAGAAGAGGATTTTAAAAGGTGGACAGCACACCTTGACCCTACTTATATTAAAAAATTTTTAGAATTTGTTAACATATATGATCCAGATACTTTGGTAAAATTAACCAATGGAGACTGTGCAGTAGTTACCAGTAGTAGGCCTATTAATCCATTTCGGCCTCAAATTAAGATTGTGAAAAGTGCTAAATTTAATAAAGAAGAAATAATAAATTTATCTGATAGACCAGAATTGCATATTCATCATATATTATATTATATAGATTAACCAAAATTATGGTTATAGAAAAGTTACTAATTTTGGCTGAAATTACGGTTGTAATTAGTAGCTTTTCTTGATATAATAGGATTACCATATATACGGCTTTATTTACGCATTATTAATTAAATTCGATAATACTAACACGTGGATTAACTCGTGAATATCCACAAAATAAGAGTGAGAGCAAAAATAATGATAAAATATTTTTATGTAAAAAACTGTACAATATGGATTATTATCGAATACAATGTATTAGATTATCAATATACAAGAGAAAGGGAGGTAAAAAATTATGAGAATGGTACCAGTAAGTGAGCTGAGAGTTAATTCGGAATTAGCAATAGACATTGTAGATGAGGAACATAAAGTACTACTAACAAAAGGCCATATTCTAAATCAAATAAATGTGGATAGGTTACAATCGACGAACATAGCATCAGTTTATATTACAGATAAGTTTTGTTATAATAATACTCCTACTTATACATCGCAACCCACAAATGTTTTGCGTAAGGTTGTTACCATAAGAAATGCAATTCATAATGCAGCTCAAGGAATAGAAGCTAATGAAGCTATAGCCAAAGCCTTAAAAGCAGTAAATGAAATAGTTAGTGAATTAGATAGGCAAAAATACAGTTTAAGAATAGGATATGAGCCTAAAAAAATAGCTTTAAAAGATTTTGATGAACGAACTATATATATAGCGATGATGAGTAGTTTATTATCTTTAAAAATAGGATTTGTTAAACAGCAAACATATTTAGTGTGCTTAGGAGCATTAATTAAAGATATTGCCGTAGTTTCTCCTACATTTAAAGGTCAAATAGATGAAAAAAATAAGTTTCACCCAATTAAAGGGTATAGTTATATGAAGGAGCACTATAATTTCCCAGAACCAGTGCTGCAGATTATATTACAGCATCATGAGCTATACGATGGAAAAGGGTATCCTTATGGATTAAAAGGTGAAGAGATTTGTCCTGGGGCTAGAATTATAGCCATTATAGAGTTATATTATAAAATTAAAACCACCCATATGGAAGAAGGGGGTAGTAATTTAGAGCAAGAATTTAACAAATGGGCCTCTCACCTTGACCCAAAATACTTAGACGTATTCTTAAAACATGCTAATCTTTTTGAGCCAGATATGTTAGTACAACTTAATAATGGAGATATAGCAGTAGTTACATCTTCACCAACAAATAATCCTTTTAAACCACGTGTTAAGATTTTAAGAAGTGAAACATATCAAGAAGGTACTATATTAAATTTAGGAGATACGAGGTTAGCAGTATATAGAGTTGTTTATTATGTAGATTAATTTATTCCACATATAAAGAATTAATAAATCTAGTTAACAGAATTCTAGATATATTAATATACTACGTAGAGTAACTAGCCCAAGTTTCACCAAGGCTAGTTTTCTTTTCACTAAAATATTATTATACTTTACTCCAATGTATTAATATCATTAAAAATAATAGTTGTATTTAGCAGTTTTCAATTTAAGAACGGGGGAACCAATTATGAGATTAGTACCAATAGACGAATTAAAAGTTAATAGCGAGCTTGCAATAGATATTCTTGATGAGTATTCTAATGTGTTAATAGCTAAAGGCCGCATTTTAAATGAAATGAATATAGAACGATTAATTACAACAAATGTGGTTTCAGTGTATATTAAAGACCAGTATTGTTGCAATGATAATGTACAGTACACATCGGAGCCTTCTAATGTAATAGATAAAGTAGCTATTTTAAAAGATGCAATTTATGCTGCTGCTTGTGGAGAATTAAGAGGTGATGATATAGCGTTTGCTTTAAGGACCATTAATCAAACTGTTAGTGAATTGGAAGCGCGAAAGTATACCCAAAAAATTACCTATGAAAGAAATAAAATTAGGGTGGAAGTATTAGATGAAAAAATGATTTATATTGCAATGATGAGTAGTTTATTTGCACTTAAATTAGGCTTCTCTAAACAACGAACTAGCCTTATATGCTTAGGCGCTCTACTAAGAGATGTGGTGGCTGTTGTTCCAAAATTTGCTGGCCAAGAGGACTCCTTTAGTAAGCTGCACCCGATAAAAGGTTATAATTATGTAAAAGAAAAGTATAATTTTCCAGAAGAGGTATTGCAAATTATATTACAACATCATGAGCTTTATGATGGAAAAGGGTTTCCATATGGCCTTAAAGGGAATGAGATTTGTGAGGGCGCAAGAATAGTTGCGATTATAGATATGTTCTACAAAATCAATACTATGAATATGACTAAAAACAGTAAAACGATGCAAGAAGACTTTATGAAGTGGACTTCGCATTTAGACCCTATATATTTAGAGCAGTTTTTAAAGCATGTTAGTATGTTCGCTCCAGATACGTTAGTTAAGTTAACAAATGGTGATGTAGCAGTGGTAATGCCTACTAAAGTATCCAATCCATTTAAGCCTCAAGTTAAAATTATTAGGAGTTACACTTTCCAACCTGGGATATTAATTAACTTGAATGAATATCCGGATTTGCACATTTATAGAGTTGTTTATTATGTATAACTTCTTGGTATAACAAATGGTAGGTCAACATCATGTATATCCAAATGATGTTGGCCTAATTATAATTACCGTTTTATACAATTAACGACTAACTTACACATTTAAAAATGTTTTTATTCTTGTAGATATTATACAATTATGACTAGCCAAATTTTGTTGGCTAGTTTTTTTTGGCTGTAAATGTGTAAATTTAGCTTGTATATATCAATTTTTCTTGGTATAATATTACTAGCTGAAAATCAGTTACATAGTCAAGAAGACTCTCTTAGCATTGTACATATATTGAGGTGTAGAATATTAGGCCAACCTAATGCATATACTTGTGAGGTTGGTAGGGACCACAAATTACCATTAATTTATTAATTATAGGAGATGCGGCTATGAAGTTATTATCAGAAAATGAACTAAAGCTATGTAATACCATAGTACGAAAGGAGATTAAGCATGAGATTAGTACCAGTAACTAAGCTAAAGCTTGATACTAAAATTGCACTTGATATCAGAGATGAGCATGCTAATTTATTAATTACTAAAGAGAATATTATTACTCCCCATAATTTAAAACGCTTGCGTAATTCCAATGTAAAAGCAGTTTATATCAAGGATAAGTATTGCTTTGATTATGCACCAGATACATCTGATCCATCTAAGATGTTTGAGCAAGTTGTAGCACTAAAAAAAGCTATTGAAAATGCTATGACAAACAAATCTACAAGTGAATCTATAACGGATGCTTTAAAAGCTATCCGAGTTATTGTTAACGAGTTAGATAAGCAGAAGTATTGTTCAAAAATTTCTTATGAACCACAGAAATTGGATATAGCAGATGAATTTGGAGAAAAAACGGTCTATGTTGCTATTATGAGTAGTTTATTTGCATTAAAATTAGGATTTAGTAAGCAAGAAACGTACCTTATTTGTTTAGGAGCGCTACTTAAAGATGTTGCATTAATTGTACCAGAACTTAAAAAAACTGTTGGGGCTGCTAGTAAAATTCATCCAACTACAGGTTATGAATACCTGATTAAAAATTTTAATTTCCCCCAAGAGGTATTAGATATTGTGCAGCAACATCATGAACTTTATAACGGAAAAGGCTATCCTAATTGTCTAAAAGGTGATAGAATTTATGCGGGGGCAAGAATTATTGCTATAATAGATATGTTTTATAAGGTTAGCAATAATTACTATGAGCAAGGTAGCAAAACTTTAGAAGAAGGTTTTTTGAAGTTTAGTGGTTATCTTGATCCTTATTTTTTACAGAAGTTTTGGGGCTATTCTCATATTTTTTCGCCAGATATGTTAGTTAAATTAACTAACAGTGATGTTGCGGTGGTTATGTCTGCTCGCAGCTTTAATCCGTTTCAACCACAAGTTAGGATTTTAAAAAGCAATACTTACCAATCAGGAACTCTACTTAATTTATTTGAAATACCGCATTTAAACATATCTAGAGTAATTCATTATGTTGAGTAGGAAACAATGGCCGACGAAAGTCGGCTGTTTTAATACATTTAGAAAATGAAGAAAGGGGTTTGATTATGAGATTAATACCAGTATCTGAATTGAAGCTTGATACTAAAATAGCTATGGATATTAGAGATGAGCATCATAATTTATTAATTACTAAAGATACTTTAGTAAATCCGCAAAGTTTACAACGTTTAAAGAATTCCAATGTAATAGCAGTATATATTAAAGACCAGTATTGTTATAATAATTTGGATATTCCATATACTTCAGATTCAACTGTAATGTTAGAGAAGGTGAATACATTACAAGTAGCCATTACTAATACAATAAAAGGGGGGGTAGCTGCTCATGACGCTATGGTGGATGCATTAACAGAAGTACGAGCTATAGTTAATGAATTAGATGATCATAGGTATGCTCTTAGAATTGCGTATGAGCCGTCTAAGATTTCTTCTTTAAATGTTATCAGCGAAAAAACTGTATATATAGCTATGATGAGTAGTTTGTTGGCATTAAAGCTAGGATATAGTAGACAAGAGACGTATAGTATATTTTTAGGTGCGTTATTGAAGGATGTGGCTTCTATTGTGCCTGTATTAGGGGATACAGTTAATTTAAATAGTAAACAACATCCAATAATAGGTTGTACGTATATTAAAGATAATTTTGAGTTTCCACCGGAGGTTGCTAGGATTATATTAGAGCATCATGAGTTGTATGATGGAAAAGGTTATCCTTACAATTTAAGGGGAGATGAAATTTATGGTGGTACTAGGATAATCTCTATTATAGAAGCTTTTTATAAAATTAATTCTACTACTATGGCTAAAGGTAGTAAGGCGTTGCAGGAGGATTTTAAAAATTGGACCCCACATCTTGACCCAAGGTTTTTAAAGAAGTTTTTAAATCATACTAATGTATTTCCGCCAGATACTCTTGTTAGATTAACAAATGGTGATGTTGGAGTTATAATGGGAACAAGAACAACTTCACCATTTAGGCCACAAATTAGGATTTTAAAAAGTGTGACTTATCCATTAGGGACTATGATAAATTTAGCTTCTTTGCCACAGCTTCATATATATAGATTGATGGATTATTTTGATTAGTTTTTACAACGCGCGAATCTCGGGCGTTTTTTTTATTGCAAATTTTGGATACGTATATATGTTATATTTTTTTTAATGCAAGCAATACTAAAATTAATATGTTATTAATAAGGAAGGTGGTTTAATGGAAAAAGAAGTAGACGGTTTAGGTACAAAAAGCAAATTAGGACCAGCGCATGTATTAGTTTTTGGCTTTTTAGGTATTATTGTTATAGGAACTGTGTTGTTAATGTTGCCAATTAGTTCAAATGCTGGTATTGTTACTCCACTTATTGATGCATTATTTACTGCAACTTCGGCTGTGTGTGTAACTGGTTTAGTAGTACAAAATACGTTGGAGTATTGGTCTTTGTTTGGTAAGATGGTTATTATTATATGTATTCAGATTGGCGGGCTTGGGTTTATGACACTTGTAAGCATTATATTTATGGTAATGGGTAAGCGAATTACTTTAAAGAATAGATTAGTGATGCAGGAGGCGTTAAGTTTTAATACGCAAGCTGGAGTTGTTAGATTTACTCAGCTGATTGTAAAATTAACTTTTTTTATCGAAGGTTTAGGTGCTTTATTTTTAAGTTTTGTTTTTATACCTGAGTACGGATTAGGTAAAGGTATTTGTTATTCCATATTCCATTCAATTTCAGCGTTTTGTAATGCTGGTTTTGACATTATAGGGCAAAATAGCCTAATGCCTTATGTTGGAAATGAATGGTTTAATCTAGCAATCATGTGGTTAATTATATGCGGAGGGCTTGGTTATACTGTTTGGCTAGATACTTATCAGGCGTTAAAATTGAAATTGAGTTCAGCAGAGCATTTTACTTGGAGGCAGGCTTTTTATAAGTTATCATTACATACGAAACTTGTATGGATTATTACTTTATTGCTAATTTTTGGAGCCTTTATATTTTTCTTTGTTGCTGAGTTTAACAATCCGGCTACGTTAGGGCCACTATCGTTGATGGATAAAATTACTGCTGCAATGTTCCAAGCTGTTTCTCCTAGAACTGCTGGATTTAATACTATTTCTTTATCTGATTTAACTACAGGTTCACAGCTTGCTACTATATTTTTGATGTTTATAGGCGGTTCACCAGCTGGGACTGCAGGGGGTATAAAGACTGTTACAGTGGGTGTTTTAGTAATTTGTGCCTTTTCTGTTTTAAAAGGAAATCATACTGTAGTTGTATTTAGGAAGAAGATTGCTATTGAACAAGTATTGAAAGCTTTGACTGTTATTATTATAGCCATTCTTATTGTATCAGTAATGCTTGCTATTTTAACTTTTACTGAAGATGCAACTTTTATGGAGTTGTTATTTGAAACTGTTTCAGCATTTGCTACAGTGGGACTTACATTAGGTATTACAGGGGGATTAAGTTTTATTGGCAAGATAATTATTATAGCGCTTATGTTTATTGGTAGGGTAGGACTTATCACTATTGGGGTTGCATTAGTGGTTACTCAGTCAAAAAATCCTTCTGGAATACAATATCCTGAGGAGAAGGTATTGGTAGGTTAGATGTGCAAATGATGGTTTTTTGTTTTAGAATTTTGGAAACTGGAATATATATTGTTTGTTAACCGTTTTTATAAGGAGGAGTGGGATTATGCGTAGTAAACAATTTGTTATATGTGGGATAGGTAGATTTGGTAGAAGTTTAGCAGTGGAGCTTGCTGAGGGTGGTTATGAGGTTATGGTTGTAGACCAATCTGAAGAAAGAATTCAGGAGATTTCGTCTATTGTAACGCATGCTGTGCAGGCAGATACGACTGATGTGGACATTATGAAGTCGCTAGGCATTCGTAATTTTGATGTTGCTATAGTTTCTATAGGTAAGGATATTCAGTCTAGTATAATGACAACGCTTTTGTTAAAGGAGTTAGGAATTCCCTATGTAATAGCTAAGGCTAAGAGTGAGTTGCATGAGAGGGTGCTTAGGAAAATTGGAGCTGATAGGGTTATCCAACCGGAGCTTGAGATGGGCAGAAGAATTGCGACTAACCTTATTTCAGGGAATATTTTGGAGCATATTCAGCTTTCATCTGAGTATAGTATAATTGAAATCCCAATTTTAAACGAATGGAAAAATAAAAGTATTGTGCAAATTGATTTGCGTAATAAGTATGGTATTAACGTTATAGCTATACAGCGCCAAGGTAAGATTGAAATTTCACCACGACCAGATTTTGTGTTTATGGAAGGTGATGTGTTAATTGTTGTTGGTTCTAATATTAGGCTGAAAACTTTAGAAGGCAAGAGGTATAGTAGATAGTATTATATGGCAATAATCTAATGAAAAAATATAAAATTAGCAAGGGAACAACTATGGTAGATAAAGTTATTAGAAGTACAAATAATACGATTATTAAAAATGTACAGTTATTACAGAAGAAAAAAGCTCTACGTAAGAAGCAAGGAATGTTTGTTGTGGAAGGATTAAGGGCAGTAACGGATATTTCGGATGATGTTTGTTATTATATTGCAACGTCTAATATTAACAAATTAGATGTTACATCATCAGCTACACAATGGATTACTGTAGCTGATGATGTTTTTGCTAGTGTTAGTGAGACTAAATCACCGCAGGGAATTTTGGCGGTGGTAAAAACTGAGCGACTAAATTTAGAGGATATAGCACGCAAATCTTTTTATTTGGTTTTAGAGAATGTACAAGACCCAGGAAATATGGGTACAATTATTCGCACAGCATATGGATTTGGGGTTGAAGCGCTGATAGTGTCAACGGGATGTGTAGATATTTATTCCCCAAAAGTGGTGAGAGCTACTATGAGCGCTATAACTAAGTTGCCAATTGTATATGATGTTGAAATAGCTGAGTGTATGGAGTTTTTAAGGGAAAACGGAACTAGGATTTATGCTACGGACCTTGAGGCTGCTCATGATATTAATGATGTAAGATTTAGTAAGAACTTAGCGCTAGTTGTTGGCAATGAAGCTAATGGAATTTCTGAATTTACTAGAGATATAGCCGATGAAAAAGTAAAGATAGTTATTGCTAACAATTTAGAGTCACTAAATGTAGCAGTTGCAACAGGGATTTGTTTATACAAAGTGACAAATAGATAGCTTACCAGTTTTTCGCCTAAACTATATAGGGACATATTTTATCCATAATGCTACATATACTATTAAAAAAGTATAGGAGGCTTTAGAATATGGTAAAATTATATGAACATGGTGTTTTTTTGGTGGACGGGCATGAGATTGTTGAGTCGGATTTAGCAGTATCTATAGAGGATGCGAAGCGTGGTACAATTTCGTATGAGATATTACAACAACACAATATATCAGGCGATGACACTTCGCTCCAAATTAAATTTGATGCTATGACATCGCATGATATAACTTTTGTAGGGATAATTCAAACGGCAAAAGCAAGTGGGTTAACTCAGTTTCCAATTCCATATATACTAACGAATTGCCATAATAGTTTGTGCGCAGTGGGAGGTACAATTAATGAAGATGACCATATGTTTGGCTTATCAGCAGCTAAAAAATATGGAGGGATATATGTGCCACCACATATTGCAGTAATTCACCAATATATGAGAGAGATGATTGCAGGATGCGGAAAAATGATATTGGGTTCTGATAGCCATACAAGATATGGGGCATTAGGCACAATGGCAATTGGAGAAGGTGGCGGTGAGTTAGTAAAGCAACTCCTTTGTGATACATATGATATAGAATATCCAGGAGTAGTTGCTGTATATTTAACAGGTAAGCCTAATCCAGGGGTAGGACCACAAGATATTGCTCTTGCAATTATAGGTAAAGTTTTTAAAAATGGGTATGTAAAAAATAAAGTAATGGAGTTTGTAGGCCCTGGAATTGAAGAATTAGAAACTGATTTTAGAAATGGTATAGATGTAATGACTACTGAAACTACATGTTTATCTTCTGTTTGGCAAACAGATAACAATACTAGAATTTATTTAAAAGCACATGGGCGTGAGCAAGATTATAAAAAGCTAGCACCAAAGGAAGTGGCTTATTATGATGGTATGGTTTATGTGGATTTGAGTCAGATTAAACCTATGATAGCATTACCATTTCACCCTAGTAATGTATATGAAATTGATTATTTAAATGAGAATTTAGAGCAAGTACTTAAAACTGTTGAAGAAGAGGCTAAAAGTGTATATGCAGGATTAGAATTTAATTTAACGGACAAAATAATAGATGGCAAATTAAAAGTGGACCAAGGCATTATTGCAGGATGTGCTGGTGGCACCTATAGTAATATTATGGATGGTGCAAAGCTTATAAAAGATAATAGTTGTGGTAATAATGAATTTTCCCTATCTATATATCCATCATCGCAACCAGTAATGATGGCGCTTAGCGAAAATGGTGTATTAAATGAGTATATGGCAGCAGGGGCTATTGTGCGTACTGCCTTTTGTGGGCCTTGCTTTGGAGCGGGTGATACGCCAGCTAATGGGGCATTATCTATTAGACATACAACAAGAAACTTCCCAAATAGAGAAGGAGGTAAACCGGGGAATGGGCAAATGAGTTCGGTGGCATTGATGGATGCAAGGAGTATTGCTGCAACAGCAGTAAATAACGGATTTTTAACTGCTGCAACTAGTTGTAATATAGACTATACAGATTATAGCAATTATAAATTTGACCCTACTGTGTATGATAATCGTGTATACAATGGATATAATAAAGGGATAGCAGAGCATGAATTAAAATATGGGCCTAACATTAAAGATTGGCCACAAATGAGTAGTTTAACAAATGATATATTAATGAAGGTGGTAGCTTATATAACAGACCCAGTGACTACAACGGATGAATTAATTCCATCAGGAGAGGCTTCGTCTTATCGCTCAAACCCACTAGGGCTTGCTGAGTTTACTTTATCAAGACGAGACCCGGAATACGTAGGTCGTGCTAAAGAGTTTCAAAAATTTGAGCAGTTACGTATTGAAGGCACACTAGACAATGAATTAAATGAGGTATTTGAAAAAATTAAAGATATTAACCCTAATATAGAGCCTTTACTAACAGGGCTTGGTTCTGTAATGTATGCAAATAAACCAGGAGATGGTTCGGCAAGAGAGCAAGCGGCTTCGTGTCAAAGAGTTTTAGGAGGGATTGCTAATATTGCAACTGAATATGCTACTAAAAGGTACCGTTCAAATTTAATGAACTGGGGTATGATACCATTTTTAACTAAGGATGCAACTAATTTTAGTTTAAATGATTATATCTATGTACCAAATATTATTGAGGTGTTCCAAAGCGGACAGTTTAGCGATATTAAAGCGTATGTTATTGGTGAGGATATTAGAGAAATTTCTTTATATATTGCTGATATGACTGATGATGAAAGACTTATTATCGTTGCAGGGTCATTAATTAACCATAATAAATTAAAGTTGGAAAATAAATATACAGAGGTGTAATATATGAATATCAAACTAAGAATATTATCAGTCATACCATTATTATTGATTTTATCTCTAGTTTGCTTTACGTTTATTAATCCAAGTGAACAATTATTATCTGTTGCGCGTGCTAGTCACGTTGCGGCGGATTTTAATGATGTAGAGCAAGTAGAGAGCGGATTTTTTATTAGATATGGCGCTTGGGTAAGAGATTGTTTTAATTTGGACTTTGGGTATAGTAAGATTAACCCGGATGTAACTGTGGTAAGCATTATTGGAAATAGTTTTCCGGCAACGGGGAGTTTAATTATAATATCTTTTTTAATTGTAATAGGAGTTAGTGTGCCTGTAGGAATTACATGCGCAAAATATAAAAATGGGTGGTTTGATAGAATTATTAAAAGAATAACATTTGTTTTAACTATAATGCCAGTGTACTGGATTGGTCTAATTATAATATGGTATTTTCATGTTAGCCTAGTTGAGAATTATTTTATATTTCCAGCACTTGCTATAGCTTTAGCGTATGTACCAAGATGGATAAAAAATATTAGGAATTTATTTGTTGATGCTTTTGGACAAGACTATGTATTATATGCACGGGCTAGAGGGCTGAGTAATTCTAAAGTTATGGATCATATTATAAAAAATACTGCGCCCTTATTTGTAAATGATATTTTTAGAGGAATTCCTCAGTTAGCACTATGTATGGTGATTATAGAAAATATATTTGCAGTACCAGGGCTTGGCACTTTATGTACTAAAGCATTATTAAATATGGATTTTCCGATTATTCAAACTTTTGTATTATGGATTGGAGTACTTTGTATATTTGCTAATTTAGCATTTGATATTATAAAATATGCTATTACTCCACAACATGTGTAATTTCAAAGGAGGCAATTTTTATGTTAGCTGTAAAAAATCTTGATGTGGTTTATAATAAGGTGCATTTGGTACAGAATTTATCATTTGATATTAGAGGTGGAGAATGTGTATGTATTTTAGGACCATCAGGAAGTGGTAAAAGTATATCTACAAAAGCTATGATGGGACTACTAAGTCCAGATTTTTTTGTAGACGGTGATGTGTGTTTATATAGTAAGTCGTTATTAGAGCATAGGGAATTAGGAAAAGATATAACTATGATAGCTCAAAATCCGTTGACTGCTTTTGATAATATGACACGAATTGGGCCACAGATTATTGAAACGATTTTAGCTATTGAAAAATTGCCTGCTGCAGATGTTAAACAAAAAGCGATTGATTTGTTAGAAAGATTACAAATGCCACACGATACTATGAAAATGTATCCTTTAGAATTAACAGCAAGTTTACTACAACAAATTATGGTTAAATTAGCCCAGATGATGGAGCCTGCTGTTTTAGTTGCGGATTGCCCTACTAGTGCTGCTAATGATGCTACGCGTGATACAATTGTAAAAGACCTTTTGGGGATGAAAACTAAAAGTACTTCTATTGTACTTATTACGCAAGATTTAAGTGTGGCACAGGCGCTAGCGGATAAGGTTGTTGTTATGAATAATGGTAGCGTAGTAGATTGTGGTACGTTTGATAAGATTATTTCCACTTCGCAATTAGATTATGCTAAGTATTCTAACCGAGCAGCTAATATAGCAGTTAAAACAGCATGATGCAACAGTGGGCAATAACAAATATTTGTAATTGCTTGTGATTACTAAAAAATAAGACCCCATGTTATATGGAGGTCTTCTTTTTTGTTAAAAATCTTTTTTACGTATATTATTTTTTATTAATGACATTGCCATAGGAACTAGGTTTACAAATTTAGGATTTGCAGTATACTCAGCATAGTTTTTAGATAACTTAAACCAAGCTTGCGTATTTACGCTTTTCATATGGCCAGCTGAAATAAAATTGCTATATGAAATTGACTTCTCTACATTTTGGTAGTTTAATAAATTACCAAAGTTACCACGCCCGGAAACCAATTCTTTGCCTTCTTCATTACCACCCCAAGTTAAATACGGATTTAAGAAAATAAACGGCGGCATAGTATTTATACCGATTGAACCATATTCTAGGTCACTAATGGCAGCGTCAATTACCTCTTTATTATTTTTCAGTGTTTCGTCATCTATAACTATACAGCTTGTCAATGTGCCTAACAGTTTATCATTTGCATATTTAACTGCCACAGGCATATATTCTTTTACATTAGCAGGAACATCTAACGCTACTTCATCCACAATTAAAGTAAATGCCTCATGTGTTGTAGCATAGCTGTCATGCCCTATATCTTCAATAAACAAAATATCAGATTTAGGGTTGTCGCTATCTTCTGCACATTTTAATACGTCTGCGTCAGGGTAAGCTTGCTTAAACTCTTCAAATGTTTTTTCGCTATTTGGATAATAGCTTGGGGTTGCAGGGGTTTCGTTAGCTAGGGCATTTTTTAGTGCATCTAAAAACGCTCTACGCTGTTTCCAATGCTTTGAGGTTACAAAGGTTTGAGGCCTACCACAAATTGCGCCGCCATTAAACTTAACCATAGTTGCTATTACCATAGCTTGATGGTGTATATCATCTGCTGACCAATCTTTATCAGGTGGCACTATAAAAAATGGATTGTTACCTCCGCATTCTGAAACCATAGGTATATCCGTATTTTCACCAATTGTTTTTGCAGTTTTAGCTCCGCCAGTAAAATATATTTTACTAACCCTACTATCTGTAGTTAACTCTTTACCTGAATCAGGGTCGCAAAAACTTAATGCATTGAATTCCACTAATGGTTTAAAAATTTGTGCCCATATTAGGTCAGTTTTTTCATTTATAGGATGTGGCTTATGAACTACAGCGCAGTTTTCTAAAAATAATGCGTTTATCATTTCTACAGATGAACTATAATTGCCCGCTCCTAATACTGCGATTATTCCTGCTGGATTGTTTAATGGATTGAGTTGTAGCGGTTCCCCTTTTACTCTCAAATAATCTTTTCTATCCATATACATCATTTTATCCATCTTTTTATGTGGATAAACTAATAAATCATACTTATCTTGGCTGCCTACTTTCTTTACTTCTAGCGGTTTTAACATTTCACTGTCTTTAGCAAGCTCCTTATATAAGTCTATCATAGCGTTAATCTGGCCAATAATAGGTATAACTGTAGCCTGATAACCTAAACCTAATAGAAATTTATTTTCCACATCCCAGCCTTTAGCAATTGTATCTGTTTTAGCTAATTCTTCAATATATTTATCTACATTATCCCTAGACTTAGTGAGTAAATCCAATTTTGTGCTTGCATCTGTAGCTGCCCATTTGTCTTTGTCTAAATGACTTATAGCCTTCTCTGCTGTCATTATTACACCTCCAAATTATATTAATATAAATAAAGTGTCCTAATTAATATAATTTTATACGAACAAAACAAAAGGACTAGTATCTTGGATTGATATTAGTCCTTTTTTGTTTAGTGTTCAATTATCTTTCAACTATAACTATAGCGCCTTTAGTATCAGCTTTTAAAATTTCCACTTTAGATTCAATATTACTTACACTAAAACCATTCTTCATAGCATGAGCAATTTGCTCAAGGTTATTAATAGCAAAAGCGATAATAGTAGGACCAGCGCCAGAAATCATAGAACACATAGCACCATTTTCCACCGCATTTTTAGTAACATTATCAAAGCCAGGGATTAGAGTATGGCGAGCAGGTGTAAAAATAATATCTTGACTTGCAATATCTAACTGGCGTAAATCACCGCTAGCTAGTGCGCCAACTAAAAAGCAAGCTCGTTGCAACTGGGTAATAACATCTTTAGTGGCAAATTCAGTTGGGATAACTGAGCGGGCAAGCTTTGTAGGAAGTTCATAATCTGGAATAGCTGTGATAAATCGCAAGTCACGGTTTGGTACTATTTTATGAAAATGTACATCATCACCATCCATCATGGATATTGTAAATCCGCCTACAGCACAAGGAACTATATTATCTGGGTGCCCTTCAATGGCACTTGCCTCTGATATTAATGTATATTCATCATATAACTCACCGAGCCACGCATTGGCTAAGTATACACCTGCAACTATTGCGCTTGCGCTACTTCCAAGGCCTCTTGAACCGGGAATGTCACTAAACATAGTTAATTTGAGTGTAGGCATCTCTTTATTTGCCTTTTGGAAAATTCGTTTAATCCCTGTGTATACTAAATTGTCTTCAAGCGGTATTTCTTTTTCAAAACCTTCTTTAAATATTATTTCCAGCTTATCATTAGTTTCCATTACTACCGTTAAATACTTTGATAATGCTATCCCTAAGCAATCAACCCCAGTACCAATGTTAGCGGTTGATGCAGGAACTTTTACTGTTACTTTCATATTTTTAGTCCTTTCTTTAGATAGATAATACTTATAGTATCAATTTATTGACTTTTTTGCAAGATAACATAGTTTATCGGATTTTTTAACCTAAGTTTAACAAAAACTTAACGATTAACAAATTTATCCATGTTATATTTATTCTTAGAATAAGAATATTTATTCGTATTGAATAACAAAAACTTATATTTAAAGGAGCAAATATTATGAATAGAAAAAAATTAGTTAATGGGTTGTTATCAGCTGCATTATTATTTTCAAATACTATAACACCTACAAGTTATTTTATTTATGCTAATGAATTACACGCGCAGCTAGAAGAAATTAGTTCTAATCCTTATTATGGACTAGTAATTAGTGAGGTATATGGAGATGGCGGTAGTGACGGCTCTATATATATGCAAGGATTTATTGAGCTATATAATAATTCTTCTAATAGCATAGATTTAGATGGTGTAGTGTTAGATTATTGCGGAACGCAAATTCCGTTACCGGATGTTGTTATAAAAGCTGGTGATTATTATTTAATAAAGTGTAGTCCTAGAAGTACAGAGTCCGATTATTCATCTTTTTTTGATGGTGGAAGTGATGATTTATCTTATTTTAAAGCTGATGCTTATTTTGAATTAAAAATGGAGAAAAGAAGTGGTTGGCTTACAATATTAGCTCCTGACGAAACTGTTATAGATGCTTTATCGTATTGTCAAAGTAGTAAAGCCTCAGATTATCCTTGTTTAGAAGGCTTTACAGGAAGAACAAATACGGCTCAAGCGGTGCGTAGATTATCCAGTGAAAATGGTGGCTTGCAAGATACTAACGATAATAATGCAGACTTTTATACAGCAGATGATACTGTTGCATCTATTGCAGTAACTACAAGTTCAGCGATTTTTTCATCTACAATAACAACAGGAGCAGCAATACATACTGTAGACCTTACAGATTATGAACTACCTTCGCCTACTATGTCTGGGGGAGTTGAGGGTACTGTGGTAGCTTGTAATGCTCAACCTATCAGCACTCTTAGTTTAAATGATGTGGGGCAATCGGTAGAGTTAGAAGTTAGAATTACTAGTATGTCTACTGCAGTTGATTTAATTACAGGTGACTCAATAGAACTTACGACGCTTCCAGCTGATGTTAATGTTGGTGATGTGGTTTTATTAACAGGCACTTTGTCATCAACAGCTGATGGATTTTCTTTAGACGTAACTTCAGCATATATATATACGCTTCTTAATGAACAGGATGAGGAGCCATACAAAGGGCTTGTAATTAGCGAAGTTTATGGCGGTGGCGGTAAAGAAGGTGATGATGCTTCAGGTCATGCGCCTTATGTTCATGATTTTATTGAATTATACAATAATACGAATAAAGAAATTAGTTTAAACGGTCTTACATTGCAATATGTAGGTGATGATTTATACTTTTTTGAAGATGATGCTGTAATTGGTGCTTACGATTATTTATTGGTTAGATGTCAAGCGACTTTAGGTAATGAGGGCGATAAGGCTTATGGTGAATTTTATGAAGCGGATATTTACTATGATGAGTCTGGTGACATTTCGATGTCGGATAAAAAAGGTATGGTAAAAATCTTAAATGGTGATACAGTGATTGATGGCGTTGCTTTTGGCAAGGATGAAAGTGGTATTTCAGCTGTTGAAGGCACCGAGATTCAGGCTACTACAATTTATGAAAGCGTGCGTAGATTAAGTACTACAGATAGTAATGGAAATGTTATTTTAGTCGATACCGACGATAATGCTAGCGATTTTGAGATTGTTTCTCCATCTCCTACTAAATCAGGGTATGAAGAAGGCGAAGTGGCATTAACGAACGTTCAAAAGCTAACAGCTATTAAGGCAGATAGTTCTTTAATTGGAAAAGTTGTTGAAATTGAAGGGATTATTTCGGCATTAGATATTAAAACTTTAGATGGAGCAACTTTATCTTATATCCAAGACCTTACTGAGCATGGAATTGCATTAGAAAATGTATCAGATACTTTAGATATTTTATCTGGTCAGAAAATAAGAGTAACGGGAACGTTAGTAGAGGTTGGCGGTGAATTAAGAATTCAAACAGAAGAGTCGGTGTTGTTAGCTTCAAGAATTAAATCAACAACTCCAGTTACAGTAACTGATTTATCTGTTGTTGAAAATTACGCTGGTAGATACGTTCAAGTTACAGGTAAAGTTACGAATATTGATGATAACTTAGTTACTTTAGATAATTCGTATATTGTAGAAATGACAGCTGGAGATATTGGAGATATTAGTGTAGGCGATAATATTAAAGCTAATGCGATTGTATCGATGGTAAACAACGAAACCGTTTTGTATGTGTATACACTTGATGATATATCATTTTTAATAACTGATGAATCGGAAGATTTTATTGTTGATACAATTGAAACTTTTAAACTTGCGGGCTATACTGACACTACAGGTGGAAACACTGAAGTTGTTGCTTACAATGCAGATAATTCAAAAATGTATGTAGTTAATGGTGGTTCTGGATATTTACAAATTATTGATATTGCTAATGTTAATGATACAACTTATTTGGATTTAGATGCTATTGACATTGATTTAAGTTTATTTAATATTGACGGCTTTAGTTATGGTGGGGCAACTAGCGTTGCTGTAAATACTAAAGCTCAAATAGTAGCAGTAGCGTTACAAGACGCAGATTATACTAAAAATGGTCGTATTGCTGTTTTAGATTACGACGGAAATTTAATTGACTCTTTTGAGTGTGGAGTTCAACCAGATATGATTATCATTAGTAAAGATGGTCAATATATTATGACTGCTGATGAAGGAGAGCCTCAAGAAGGCTTAATTTTAGGCGAAGACCCAAGAGGTTCTGTAACAATTGTAGATTATTCAACTAAAGTTGCTAATACAATTTATTTTGATGATAATTCTGTAATTGATGCCGATGTGCATATTCGCGATAATACTAAAGGTGCGGAATACGACCTGGAGCCAGAATATATTGCTATTAATGAAGCTGGTACTAAAGCTTATGTGACTTTGCAAGAAAATAATTCGATTGCAACTATTGATATTGCTACGCAAAAAGTGGAGAAAGTACAATTTTTAGGCTTTAAAGACCACTCGGTAGAAGGTAATGGACTTGACCCAATTGATGATGGTAATATTAAAATTGAAACTTTACCTATTTTAGGCGTTTATATGCCAGATGGAATTGATACTATTACAATTGATGGTGTGGATTATATTTTAACAGCTAATGAAGGAGATGCTACTGAATGGGGCAAATTAGAAAATGCTTTTGAAAACATAGCAAGCTTTGGAGATATAGCGGATAAAATTGAGTTGGATGCATCTTTATTTGGCGGTATGACCCAAGATGAGGCTGATATAGCTCTTGAATATCTTAAAGGTACTGAATTTATGAACACGGAAGTATTAACAGATATGGGAACTGATGCAATTTATATGTTAGGCGGACGTTCTTTCGCAATTTTTAGAGCGGATGATATGGAGTTAATTTATGATAGTGGAGATGAGTTTGAGCAAATTATTGCGCAAAGATATCCAAATAATTTCAATGCAAATAGCTCCGGTATTACTTTAGATGCTAGAAGTGATAAAAAAGGTGCAGAGCCTGAAAGTATAGTTGTTGGAGAAGTTGATGGGACTTTGATGGCATTTATTGCGCTTGAAAGAATGGGTGGGTTTATGGTGTATGATATTACTGACCCAGCAAATCCTGTATTTATTAATTATTCTAATTCTAAAGATTATAGTGATACTAAATTAGGAGATTATGCTCCAGAAGGATTGAAATTTGTGCCTGCTGAGGATAGCCCAACAGGTGTTGCATTGTTGTTAGTGGCTAATGAAGATAGCTCTACTGTTGGTGTTCATCAAATCGGAGATATTGTTGAACAAACAGACGATGAGTCTGATGATAATACTGATTCTGATGATAATACTGATTCTGATGACAATACTGAGTCTGATGATAATAACGAGTCTGATGACAATAACGATTCTGATGACAATAACGATTCTGATGATAATACTGATGCTGATGATAATACTGATGCTGATGATAATACTGATTCTGATGACAATACTGAGTCTGATGATAATAACGAGTCTGATGACAATAACGAGTCTGATGACAATAACGATTCTGATGATAATAACGAGTCTGATGATAATACTGAGTCTGATGACAATACTGATTCTGATGACAATACTGAATCTGATGATAATACTGATGACGAAACTGCTGACAATACTACAAACGTATATACAGACTATAATTTTAGTTATGCAACTCTAACTTCTACAAGTGGAACTTCTTCAACAGTTACTGAGGCAGACGAGATAACTACAATTGATGATGAAGATACAGCGATTGAAGCGGAAGAATCTATTACAACAATTATCAATGAAACAACCATTAAATCAACAGTTAGAATAGAAGAAATATTTACTGATATTAACAACTCTGCTTGGTATTACGCGGATGTGGCCAATGTATATAATCTAGGAATAATGACAGGCTTAACACAAAGCGAGTTTGCACCTCAATCAACAGCAAACCGTGCCACCTTAGCAGTAGTATTACACCGTATGTCTAACACACCTACAATAACTAG
Source organism: Candidatus Parepulonipiscium sp. PG-Nuni2H_MBin01 (assembly GCA_001994995.1). GTDB lineage: Bacteria > Bacillota > Clostridia > Lachnospirales > Cellulosilyticaceae > Parepulonipiscium > Parepulonipiscium primum. The sequence goes on from MDJM01000058.1 coordinate 41,771, forward strand.
CACCAATACATTCGCTGATGTTGTAGCTGGTTCTTGGTATGAAGCCTCTGTAAACTGGGCTATAGGTAACGGAATTTATGGCGGTTTTGAAGATGGCACATTTAGACCAAGTGATGCAATTACTCGCGAGCAACTTGTAACGATTATGTATAACTTTGCAACATCAGAAGGTTATACTCTATCAGGCTCCAATAGCATTAATAATTTTGCTGATGCAAACGAAGTGGCAGCTTGGGCAACTCCTGCTATGCAATGGGCTGTAGGGAATGGTATTGTGAATGGAAAAGATGGCAATACGCTTGACCCTAAAGGCACAGCAACAAGGGCAGAAATTGCAACTATTATTAATAGATTTATTAACAATATACAATAAAATATAGAGCTAACCTAATTTTGGAAAACACCTTGATTACAAGGTGTTTTTTTGCTAATATTTACATAGAGGTATATTATTATTCTTAAGATGTTACATCTTATTTTAATTCAGGAGGTTTAATCTATGAATATTGCAACTCAATGTGTACAAGAAGGGTATAATCCTAAAAATGGGGAACCAAGAATTGCACCGATTGTACAATCTACAACTTTTAAGTATGACAACACCGATGAGGTGGCTAAATTATTCGACCTACAAGCAGCAGGTCATATGTATTCGCGTATAAGCAATCCTACGTGTAGCATATTAGAGGAAAAAATTGCAGCTATGGAAGGCGGAGTAGGGGCGCTTTCAGCTTCATCAGGTCAAGCAGCTATTATGATGGCAGTTTTCACTTTAGCTACAGCTGGTGACCACATTGTGTCTATGTCTAATTTATATGGCGGCACAACTAATTTATTTAAAACAGTTTTTAAAAACATGGGGATTGAAGTAACATTTATTAGCCCAGATTTATCAGCTGATGAAATGTCTTCTTATATTTTGCCTAATACAAGAGCAATTTATGGTGAAACTATTGGTAATCCAGGACTTGGAGTTTTGGATTTTGCAAAGGTTAGTGCAGTGGCTAAAAAAGCAAAGTTACCTTTAATAATAGATAATACTTTTGCCACACCTTATTTATGCAGACCATTTGAGCATGGTGCTGATATTGTTGTATACTCTACTACTAAATATCTCGACGGACACGCTACTGCTGTTGGCGGAGTAATCGTGGATAGTGGTAAGTTTGATTGGAGAAACGGCAATTTCCCTGAGTTTACTACACCTGATGAAAGTTATCATGGCTTAGTTTATGTAGATGCATTTAAAGAGGCGGCATATATAACTAAAGCGCGTGTAACGTTACTTCGCGATATTGGTTGTACGATGAGTCCATTTAATGCATTCCTAACTAATTTAGGGACAGAAACTTTAGCATTAAGAATGGATAAACATTGTGCTAATGCTTTAGCAGCAGCTGAGTTTTTAGCAGCTCATGATAAGATAGAATGGGTAAATTATCCTAAATTAAAAGGAAATAG